>NZ_WLUG01000088.1:0-160697 GCF_009706505.1 Providencia sp. wls1922
TCAGAAAGCTGTTGAGCAATTTCCACATCACGGATATCGCGATTAACCAACAAGCGATTTAAACAGCCTTCTAAAACCAACTCCATCTGATTGGCGACGAGTTCTGCATCTTCAATATCTAGCTCATCGAGCAGCTGCTTAGTAAAGCTGAATGAGTTGGATTTTTGCAGGCGGCTTAATTGGTGGATAGGGTGTTCTGGGTCTGGGTAATAGTTGCAGGCAGAAATAAACAGACAGCCAGGGAAACGCCCTTCGCGGACTTTCTCTGCCAGTTGTTGATAACGAGCCATGAGTTTAAGTTGTGGGCTGAGTCGCTCATCTAATAAGGTTTGGCGCTGCCACACTTCAATTTGCTGCCCGTGATAGCGTAGAGAATCATAAACGAGGGCTTCATCATCAGGCCAAAATTGGCGTAAGGTCGTAAAATCGGATTCAATTTCAGTGAGTAAACTTTCTGTCGAGGCAGATAACCCCTGTTGCTCTAACTGGTTTAACGCATGGCTCAAAATAGTGTCGCGCTGGATACTCATCGTTATCTCCATCACAAGATTTGCTAATTTTTCCATCATAGCAATGTTCAAAGTTGATTTATAGGCGTTGATTTTGTCACAAGTATGAGGGTGATAGAGGGGAATTACGGGGAAGTCAAAGAGAGAAGAGGTAGAGAGGCATTACCCTCTCTATACCTAACAAGTTGTTTAGTAGAAATTAATTTCTAGTTAAACAACTTTTTCTCCATATCAATATCGATATGATAAAAATTAAAAATATTTTGCAGGAACTCATCAATATCGTGCTTTTTTAATTCTAAAGCATGCAAAATTCCCAAAAGATTTTGAATAGTAATCGCATTGACACCTCGCTCATAGCGAGAAATCTGTTGTTGGCTGATGCTTAAACGAGAAGCGAGCTCAGCGCCCGTGAGCCCAACGACTTTACGTCGTCGTTTAAGAAATGAACCAATGTAATTGGATACTTCATGGTTATCAAATTGTTGATTAGCTAGCATGATCCCTCCATGCGAGTTTTATTGAGATAATAGTATTCAAAGATAATTAAATATTATTATCTTTAATTGGCGAGAGTAATCTAAAATTGACTGGTTCAATTTAGGAGTATTTAACCGCTAAGTTAAATTAATTACCAATATTTATGACGGATTGATAGGCTATTTTCGATAGTTAATAGCTATTTCGATCACTCAGTTAGTGAGTAAAGGTATAAATAATTATGGATTTTATGTTTGATTATTTTAATTTAATCAATCTAATAATCTAGTTTTCTGGGTTTTGATTGGTTTTTTATGGCGATAATTACTGACTTATTTTTTATAAAAATAACGCAAAAAATAATAATGAAGTATGAATTGGGTAATGGGCTGTTACACTTATATATATATTATTCATAAATATGTTTCGAGAGAAAGATTTATATTTACTTCGTCATAAAGATACAGATTTGTTTATTGATTATCGGTATTATTTTAAATAGTTTATAGAAATAAAAATAAATATGACATTGTGCAAATAAGGAATGCGGATTAATGAAAATTATCATTGCACCTGATTCTTTTAAAGAGAGTATGAGCGCCGAGCTTGCGGCTCAATCAGTCATAAAAGGCTTTCGACGTGTGTTTCCTGACGCGGTATATATTTCACTGCCAGTGGCTGATGGTGGAGAGGGAACCGTGGATGCGCTTATTGCGGCACTGCACGGTGAAAAAATATCGGTTACCGTGGCAGATCCATTGGGTCTCCCTGTCATGGCTTACTATGGGCTATTAGCTGAAAGTAAGACGGCGGTGATTGAAATGGCACAAGCCAGTGGGTTGATGCTAGTGCCTATTGCCAAGCGAAACCCGATGCTGACGAACAGCTATGGTACGGGAGAGTTGATCGCCAATGCGCTTGCTCAAGGGGTTGAGCGGATTATTCTAGGGATTGGCGGGAGCGCTACAGTGGATGGCGGCGTTGGTATGTTGCAGGCGCTGGGTGTGCGATTTTATGATGAAAATCATCAATTACCGGGAACCACGGGTAATATCCTTTCACAGATATCGCATATCGATATTCAGCAACTTGACCCGCGGTTATCTCAGTGCAAAATCGACATTGCTTGCGATGTGAGTAACCCATTGGTAGGAGAACACGGCTCAGCGGCGGTTTTTGGTCCACAAAAAGGGGCAACGCCAGAAATGGTGGCTGAGTTGGATAATGGATTAAACCAGTTTGCGGCGCTTCTTCAACAGTTAACGGGGACTGACTATCGTTATCTTGCCGGTGGCGGCGCGGCGGGGGGGATCGCCGTTGCAGCAGCTGCACTACTCGGCGGTGAGCTTAAATCTGGTATTGAGATTGTGATGGACGCTTTAGCGTTTGAGCAACACTTACAAGATGCTAACTTGGTGATCATCGGGGAAGGTAGTATGGATGGGCAGACCGCAGGAGGAAAAGCGCCCATCGGCATTGCGAGACTCGCGGCAAAACATCAGGTTCCGGTTATTGCATTAAGCGGTGTGTTAGGGGATGGGGTAGAAGGATTGCACCAAGAGGGTGTAACGGCGGTATTTAGCATTCTGCCAAGATTGTCTTCCCTTAGTGAGGCGCTCAATCAGGGGGCTGAAAACTTAGAAAATACAGCATGCAATGTGGCTCGAGTATTAAATATGGGTCGCCACCTTTGAAATAAAAGCGAACCTATTTATTTGATGAAAAATAATCTGACTTATCCAATATTTATGTTATATGCACTTTTTCCGATACCATGATGGCGGGTTATTTGGTAAATGAAGGGTAATAAAGCAATAAACTACAAGAATAGGTAAAAAATGCTTAACCCCAACACGTTTGTGCCACTGAAAATTATTGCTTCTGGCATCGCACTACCCGCACATAAAGTATTGTCGATGGATTTGGATAAGCAGCTGAATAAACCGAACGGTTACGTTGAAAAACGTTCGGGGATCCGCTGGCGCTACCATGCATCAAATACCGATAGCCAAGCTGAATTAGCTGCTTCAGCAATTCACGATGCATTAACTCGCCACCATATTGACCCTGCTTCAGTGGATGCCTTGATTTGTGCATCGGCTATTCCTGTCCAAGCCCTACCTTGTAGCGCAGCTCATATTCTTGCAAGTTCAGCACTTCATTCGGGTATTGCCTGCTTTGATGTGAATGCGAGCTGTGTGAGTTACTTATCGGCGTTGCAAATTGCGGGTGGGCTACTCACTACCCATCAGTATCGCCGAATTGCAATTGTCTCTGCGGATATTGCCTCTCGGGGGATCGATTGGGAACATGAAGAATCCTCGCTTATTTTTGGGGATGGTGCGGCTTGTACTCTTGTTGAACGCGGTGATGGGAATAGCGGTATTTTGGCATTTCGTCTAGAAACCTATCCTGAAGGATTAGATCTCTGTGAAATTCGCGCGGGGGGCACTCGTCGTAATCCACGTTCAGGGATGGAGCCGAGCGATTTCTTATTCCACATGAAAGGCAAACCTCTATTCAAGATGGCATCCGCCATGGTTGAGGATTTTATGGAGAGAATACTGTCTCAAGCGGGAGTGAGCTTAGCGCAGATTGATACGGTGGTTCCCCATCAAGCGAGCCACTTATCCTTGGAACATATGCGTAAACGCCTGGGTGTTACCGCCGAGCAGTTAGTCGATATCTATGCCACACACGGCAACCAAGTCGCGGCATCAATTCCTTCCGCGCTGCATGAAGCCATTATTACCGACCGTTTTTATGGCAAATCCCACGTAATGCTGGTAGGAACCGCAGCCGGTTTAGCGTTATCCGCACTGGTTCTTATACCATGAAAATCTTAGTCACAGGTGCGACCAGCGGGCTTGGGCGCAATGCCACAGAAATCTTGCTACGTGATGGGCATCAGGTGGTGGCTTGCGGGCGTGATTTGGCTATTGGTCAGGAGTTAACGGATGCGGGGGCGGTATTTATTCCCGTAGAACTGGCAACATTAACACCGGAAACCGCGCGTGAATTGATGGCAGGGTGTCAGGTAATTTGGCACTGCGCCGCACTGTCGGCGCCATGGGGTGCGCGTGAAACATTCGAAGCCATTAATTGGCAAGCCACCAAAACCTTGGCGCAGACTGCGGCAGAGCAAGGTATCGAGCGGTTTGTGCATATCTCCACCCCTGCAATCTATTTTAATTTTACTCACCAGCACAATATTTTCGAATCAACGAATAACACGCAATTTGCTAATGATTATGCGCGAACGAAGTTCCTTGCCGAGCAAGAAATTGCCAAGATAGTACCGAATTATCCCTCAACCACCTTTGTGATTTTGCGTCCTCGAGGATTATTTGGGCCTCATGATCGGGTTTTATTGCCGCGTTTGATGGCGCAAGTCCGCGCCCGCCATGGCAAATTGGTGCTGCCGGCAGGGGGCAAAAATGCCTTCGATTTGACCTACGTTGAAAATGTGGTGGATGCCATGATGTTGGCAACCCAAAAACCGTTAAAAAATGGCTCGATATTTAATATTACTAACCAAGATCCTCAACCGTTAGCCACCACATTAAAAATGCTATTTAAGCAAACAGGCACTGAGTGCCAGATTAAATCAGCCCCTTATTCGCTATTATACGGTGTGGCGTTTTGTTTAGAAAAATTAGCGATTATGCAGCGAAAAGAGCCGTTATTAACCCGTTATAGCCTCGGCGCTGCTTATTTCACGATGATTTTAAACAATCAACGCGCTCAGCAGGAACTCGGTTACATCCCACGCTATTCCATGGCGGAGGGCATCGCACGCACCGCAAAATGGCTTAATGAAAACCAAGAGGGCAAACTATGATGAACATTCGGGTATTTGAAGTGGGATATTGCACCCATCCCGGTTGTGTTGCCCTCAAAGGTGCCAGTATGAAAGCGTGTAAATTCCCCGCGCGGGCATGGCTGATTGAGGGGCATGGCCAGCGCTGGCTGTTTGATACGGGGTATGCCGACCATTTTTATGATCATACCCGTGAAGGCATCATTCGGTTGTATCGAGCGGTTACGCCGGTTTATTTTGATACCAAAGATGCTCTCGTTTCTCAGCTCAAGGCGGATGGTATCACGCCTGCTGATATTACAGGCGTCATTATTTCCCATTTCCATGGCGACCATATTGCGGGGCTGCGGGATTTCCCTTCAGTACCGCTGATCTGTTCGGGGGAAGGGTGGAAAAAAACGCGTAACCTAACCGGATTTTCCGCATTACGTAAAGCTTTTGTGCGTGGGTTAATCCCTGAAGATTTCGAAGAAAGAGCACGGCTTTATGAAGGCTTTGAGCGTATTGAGCTGCCTGAAGCCTTAGCCGAATTAGGATTTGGCTACGCAATAAACCCAGAAAAAACCTTAATTGCGGTGCCATTACCGGGTCATGCCGCGGGGCATACTGGGTTATGCGTGGCAACGGATGATGGCTGGATTTTGCTGGCGGGAGATGCGGCATGGTCACCAACGAATTACCGAGAATTGCGCGGACCAATGGCGGTGGCGAATTTAATTATGGATGACCGCCAAGCCTATTACGACACGCTCAATAAATTGCATCAGATTGATAAACGCCAGATACCGATCCAACTGTGTCATGAGGGTGAGCTGTGAAACTGCTGAAAATTCTGTGGTATTACTGGCAGGCTCGCCGACTGCGTTTTACGGATAGCGCAGCGCTAGAGGCATATCAACAGCGAAAATTATCGGCATTTACGCAGCGTTTTTTACGGCGTAGTCCCTATTTTGCGGCATATTGTCAGCAAGCACTTACTCAGTGGCCTGTGATGAATAAAGCTTTGATGATGCAGCATTTTGACCGCATGAACACCCAAGGGCTGAAAGTGGATGAGCTGCTTGCCTGCGCGAAACAGAGCGAATCCTCCCGTGATTTTTCTCCAACAGTGGGGGAATTTAGTGTGGGGTTATCGTCAGGGACATCAGGAAAACGTGGGGTGTTTGTGGTCAGCCCAAATGAGCAAGCTCGCTGGTCGGGAACCATGCTCGCTAAGATGCTACCAGATGGATTATTTGCTGGAGAGCGCGTTGCACTGTTTCTACGTGCAAACAATAACTTATATGAAAGCGTGAATAACCGCTGGCTCTCATTTCAGTTTTACGACCTGCTGGGGGATTTTGATGAGCATCTTGCTGAGCTTAATCAATGGCAGCCTACCATTATTGTTGCTCCTGCACAGGTGCTGGTAGAAATTGCAAAGCGCCAGCAGCGAAATGAGTGCTCACTAACCCCGAAAAGGGTGATATCAGTGGCGGAAGTGCTAAATGCGGATGATAAAGCCCGGCTAAAAACCGTTTTTGCAGATGTCGGCGAAGTGTACCAAGCGACGGAAGGTTTTCTTGGTTGCACCTGCCCTCATGGCACATTGCATCTGAATGAAGCTTTTTTGCATATCGAAAAACAGTGGATTGATGAACGCCGCTTTTCACCGATTATCACCGATTTTACGCGGCAAACTCAGCCCATTGTGCGCTATCAGCTGGATGATATTTTGGTCGTTAGGGAGACCCCATGCCCCTGTGGTGATGCTCAAATAGCCATTGAATGCATCGAAGGGCGTAGTGATGACCAAATAGTTTTAACCAATCAACAAGGTGAGCCAATAACCTTATTTGCGGACGCCTGTAACCGAGTGATGTGCAATACGTTACCGATAGAAACAGATTACCGACTTCATCAACAGGGGCAGTTATTCACCTTATCCGCGGATTGTGAAGACACGGCGCTGTTGGCATGTAAGCAAGCACTAACTGACTACTTCGAACTGCAAGGCGCAGTGACTGAGCATCTTCAGTGGCAACTCAACACCACCTTGCCCGAGACGACAATGGCAATCAAACGTCGGCGGATCACGCGGGAGGTACCATGATAACGTCGATATCAGTGTGGCAGCGCGTGGGGTATTTACTATTAGGTTGGGGATGTGTTGGGGTTATCTACTCTTTGACGGGGCATATTTATTCCTCTGCGCACGTTATTTCCCCCTCGATCATTGATGATGCCATCGGTTATTCGCCAAATGCGATATGGCTTTATCTCTCATTTTTCCTTTTTATTCCTTGCGGTTATCTGCTGAGTCACGCAGAAAAAGTGAAGCCGTTAATGTGGCAGATGATCCTCTGTGCGGTGCTATCTGGCACGGTGTATTTGATTTATCCAACCACGGCAGAATTCCCTCAAAATATAGGGAGTGGATTGACTCAGCAGGCACTTGCCAGGTTATTGCAGGTGGATACGTCGCAAAATATGCTGCCTTCGCTCCACGTGTCGTTAACATTAATTGCGTGGTGGGCTCTGTGTCGAAAAGGTCAATTTTTGAGAAACCTCTTGTGGCTATTGTGGGCGTTGATGATTATTTTTTCTGTCTTAATGCTGAAGCGGCACCTATTTATTGATGTGGTTGGCGGCGCGGTTTGTGCGTGGATAGCGATAACGGTTGTTCGCTTATGGGCGGCTTATCCGTCACGGAGAGTGCGATGAATGAACTGACATTTCCCATTATCTTTATGGTGGCGATTGTGATGGTGGAAGCGCTGATTATTGCTCGCCAAAAGCGCGTTTCATTCAGTTGGCAAGATGTGGTTTTTAACCTTAATTCCGGGCATATCATGCTGTGGCTGTTCCGTGGATTAGAACTATTTTGCTACGGTTTTGTGGTCACGCATTTTTCTTTTGGTCTTACCGATAGCTGGCCAACGTGGTTGGTGTGGTTGTTTACGTTAATTGCTTGGGATTTAGGATTTTATTGGCTACATCGTTTGCACCATCGTTACCGTCTTTTGTGGGCCGTGCATGTGGTGCACCATCAAGGGGAGCATTTTAATCTCTCATTAGGGGTACGTAATTCGTGGTATTCCTCACTCACTTCGATTCCTTTCTTTCTGTTATTGGCGTTGATGGGCGTGCCGCTCACTGTTTTTATGACGATATCTGTGCTTCATTATACGATTCAATTTTTTAACCATAGCGGGTTAATTCCCCGTTTTAAATGGCTGGAATCATGGATGGTGACGCCGCATCATCATCGGGTTCACCATATAAAAACGGGTGGGTACGCCAATCGTAATTTTGGCGGTAGCTTTATTATTTGGGACAAGCTGTTTGGGACGTTTTCTGAATCTCCTGAAACACCGCATCAATACGGTATCGGTGGTGAGGTAGCGACGGAAAACCCGCTGATTGACAGCAATCGTCCATTCTTGCGTATCTTGGGCGTGAAAAAAACGAATAAACCAACGCATTCCCCTCGTTATCACATCGGAAAAATGGGGCTTGTAGGCGGGACATTGCTGCTGTTCGCGTTGGTGATTGGCTATGTGTATCGCTATGGGTACGGTTTTAATGGCACGACCCTTGAGCAAGTCGGGTTATTTATTCTGTTAGCGGCAGGAACTGTCGCATTATCTGGCTTATCAAGCGGTTATGGCTGGGGGAAATGGAGTTGGTTTACGGTGGCCAGCCTGATGCTGTTATTGATCATTATTGCAGGTTGGTTGACACCATTTTGGCTGGTGGTGGGGGCGCTATTATGGTTGCACAGCGCTGCTGTGCTAATGGGCATAGGAATAACGCCTGTGGATAGACGTGATGTACAAGCCTAAACCATTACCGCCCCTCGCTTTTCGCCAGCGGGATGACTTGGCTTTTCACCGTGCATTGCAGCAAGCGGCAAAGGGGTATCTGCAAGAAAAAGGCGATCACCGCTTTGCCGATGGCTGGGTCTATCTCAAAAGTTTTATGCTGATTTTGGTGTGCTTAGGCAGCTACGGGCTAATGCTCAGCTCCCAAGGTGGAATACTGTTTTTTGTGGGTTATCCGCTGTTTATTTTCTTTGCCTTATTGTTGGCGATTAATATGGTGCACGATGCCTCCCATAACGCCGTTTTTCAGCGAGGAGCACTTAACCGGATTGTGAACTTTTGGGTGACAATTCCTTTAGGGTTAGATCCTGATTGTTGGCGTGTGCGGCACATTGTTTTTCACCATTCCCATACTAATGTTCGTGATTATGATCTGGATATTGAAGAGAATTTTTTACTGCGCCAAACTCCATACCAACGCTGGTATCCGTTTATGCGTTGGCAGCATTTGTATTGGCCGTTGATAGCGGCAATGACGTTTCCCGCGCTGATTTGGGGCTACGATTGGTTTGACCGTTTTCATTTCACCCGCGTCGCGCCAAAAATGCGCTATCAAGGTGCGAAAGGTATTGGGGTATTTTTTCTGAGTAAGAGCCTGCATCTTGCCTTGGCCATATTATTACCCTATTGGGTGTTATCCCCGTATGGCATCGGTATTGGCACATTGTTGGGTGTTTATCTGCTTAGCCAAATGTTCGCGTCATTTATTTTTGTGGTGCTGATTTTAGGTACTCATTGGGCGAAGGCCACCTTTTATACGGCACCGGATTCAGGGCGTATGGAGCAAGGGTTTTATACTCATACGTTTTCAACGACCTATGATTGGCAAACCACGCCGAAGTGCCTAACTTACTGGCTCGGCGGACTGAATTTGCATCTGACCCATCATTTATTCCCCAATTGGCACCACCGACATTACCCTGCGCTTGCTCGTATTATTCAGCAAACTGCCGCGCAATTTGGCATGGATTATCACTGTGTTGATGCCAAAACTTTGTGGCGTTATCAGCAGCGGTTTTTAAAGCGAATGGGGACAGGGGAAGGGGTTAGGTAAGCGATAATCGCCTACCTAACCGTGGGTTAGTGTAGCTCAGATTGAACTTGCTGTAAGCTACGTACCCACGGTTTATCCCGTTGAAATGCAGACGGTAAGCTTGGTATGGCGTGTTTTGCGGCTCGGAGCGTTGGGTATTCGCCATACACTAATATATACCATTGGCGGTTATTTCTTACCGTTTCATAGACCAAATAATTACGTAATTTATGTCGACGAGCACGTTCATAAAGCCCTTCAGGGCTGCTTGCGCTGCCTAATTGCAATGTGTAATGGCGAGGGGAAGCTGAGCGAATATCGCCACCTAAGTTAGTGCTCACTGAGGTGTGTTTCGCCACCGGAATCGTCACCTCTATCGGTTTGCTAGGCATATCGATTGGCACTGATTCTAGCTGTTCAGTTTCACCTTTGTGTTCTGACGGGGGCAATACAAGGGTAATGATCACTTCAGTCGGTTCGTCAGAAACGGTTTCATTTACCATTGACGCTGTTTGCTGCTGAATATGGGCTTTATGCGCAGCGGCGAGCATTAAGCGTTCACGGTGCTCGGCAATAGGTTGCCATATTTTAGTCAGTTCCTTTTGCAATAGGCGCAATGTGGCATAAATCCGATGCGGTCGGTGGTTGTTTAAAACTTCCAGTAGCACCTGATTTCCCTTGGCAGAGAGCTCGATAGCATTAACTTGCGGTTCAGCGTGAACGGGCTCGGTCATCGGTAGGCTGATTAAGTTGTACGAATATTGCTGGCAACGTTGTTCATCAACCGCTTCTGTGGTGACAGTGGTATCTTCCTGAATGTCATGCAATGCCTGTTGCGCTCTTTCACGCACTTCATTATTCGCGGCAATGGCTTTTTCCAGCCACCAAATTGCGCAGGCTGAGTTTTGAGGACCTCCTTCACCCGTGAAAAACAGAATCCCTAAATGGTATTGACCGAGGGGATAGCCCTGCAATGCGGATTGCTGAATATAGTAGCGCCCTTTGGCGAGATCTACAGGGACGCCATCTCCATTGATGGATTGCACACCAAGGTCGTGAATTTGCTCAAGGGATGTTGGCGATGTGACTGAAAGTGCAGGGCGGCACAATAGAAGCGAAATACCCATGAGCAATAAGGTGAAAACGCAGTGGCGGTGAGTGGCTATCATGGCATTCTCATCGTTGAATGATAAAGGCTTAGTGGTTTGTGGTGAAAACCACTAAGCGGTTAGGCAGGTTATTCCCAGTCAAGAGTGACGGTGGCGGTGGCAGAAGCGGCGCCAGATTTAAAACCTTCTCCAAGCGCACAGAGGCTAAAACGGTAAGGGACTTGATGTGGACCAACGGTGAGCTCACCTAAATCAACGATATGTGAGAGGGGCTTACCGTTTGTTAGAGTAAAATTTACACCGTTATTATCGCAAGGGGGATAAAGAGACTTAATGGAGGCTCGTATGGTCGCAGGTGCCACCTCTCCAGTGGTATCCATTGTCATTTTTAAGTCGTTTGTGTATCCTTGATGCGTTCCATTTAGTGTCAATTTAGCGGGAGCATGAGCACCATTATCTCCAGTGCAGTTGATCGTAAAATTCCCATCAACTACCCCTAAAACATCCTTACGATTTCCTCCTGGTGTACCGGATGTATTGCCTTTCCAATCCCAAATATTCACTTTGCCGAAATCAATTTTAGGTGGGGTGTTGATGGTGCATTGGATTGGCGGAGCATAGGTAAATTCAATACGATTAGAGAGGTGGACACGCATATCTCCCACTTCCAGATTAACATCTCCTGAATATGAATAAGTACCAGGTTTCACTGAATCACTGATATATAACGCAACCTGTAAATTTCTAGCCTGATATAAGTTATTTCCAGTAATGCGAATGGGGATACCTGTGGACTTTAGTCCTGCTTCATATTTATAAATTCCGCTATTTTTGAAAACGTTAACTGTGTTTTGGTTTTGTATACTGGATGCTTTCGGTTCTGCATTATATTGGTAATCAACTCTAACGTTATAACGGCTGGAGGCAGTGTAGGACATTCCTGAAAAAGTGAGTACTATACCAGGCTCAAGAACCACTCCGTGGTGGCCATCAACAACTCCCCAGTCGCTTCTGGAAACAGTAGATACTACTGTTCCATGAATAACACTCTCCGCACCTCCTTCATAGTAAGGTCTTTCTTCTTTAGTGATAGCTTCACCTGTCCATACTCTTTTCCCGGATTCCCTAAATACTGCTCCGCTAGGAAAACTCCAGTTATCAGCACTGTAACTAACAGCTGTGAATGCATTGTATATAATTAAACCTGCCGCGGCTGACCACACTTTTCCCCAGCGTTTTTGATTGTTCAATTTCATTATTTTTCTCCTGCTGGCGACTGTAACCAACGTGTTTTATTGGGTTTTTGATGTAAAGGCTCGATATTTTCCATTGGAGCAGGTACCTGCTGAGCCGTTTGGGATGTATTCGATATCACAGGCTGAGCCTGCGGTTGCCCACTCACACAGCGATAAGAGACTTGGCGGATTGGCATATCGGCTGAAACGTCAACATGGCGCAAATCGAAATTTACCTGACATTGTTGTGCGGCTGTCTCTCCCCACTTCACTAACAATTCCCCGGTTTCTGGTAACCCTGTGAGGTACACCTGCCCGGCATCCCCCACAATGCTGCTCATGTTGTCAGCGCTGCTATCGGAAATTAAGGTGGCAATTGCCCCAAATGGCACATACTTGGCACCCTGTTTTAAGGTCATGAGCACTTGGTAGCCGATACGGGTACGGAAACTGGCTTTCACCACTGCGCCTTTGGTGGGGTAAACGTTGGTATTGGATTGCGGTAAATCGACGTTTTCAGGCAGCGTGCTTGGGTCTAAGCCAATGCTGTTTTTGTTATAGTCGGAAAGATAAGGCGCCACGGCGTAGCCGCGCCAATCGGTCACGGCGGTTCCGCCATTAACACTGACGCCTTCGGCACCCGGTGCACTGATCAGCGCGACAGAATCCCCCATAGAGCGGCTTAAAGTCAGCCCTTCGGCGTGGAGCAAGGCGCCGCCGCTGGCATTCATATTGATTGACTGAGAATTATTGCTATAACTATAACCGGTACTGATGCTGCCTTTATCGCCTTGGTAGCCCGCATTCAGGTTGGTGTTGGCGATTTGCCCTTTATTTCCCCAGCTTTGTGATGCGCCATAAGACAGCTTGCCATCCAGCATGTTGCCGCTCAGGCCGCTATTATTTTGCGTGCGTCCATTTTGGTCATGACTCATGGAGTAGGTGGCATAAATCGACTGCAAATTACGGTCTTGAGTAAATACACTAAACGGCACGCTTAAGTTGAAGGAGAGCTGGCGGTTTTCCGGCCAGTTATTACGGCTGTCTTTCACGCGGTCGATATTGTAGTTCACACCGTAACTGACCCCTTTAAAGCTGTTGCTGTAGCCCATGGATAAACCCGTTAACGTTCGGCTGCTGCCCCAGTAATCATCACTATTAGCGCGAAAATGCAGTGAGCCATACTGTTGCATCTGTTGGCTGAGCTGGGTTTGGAAGCTGCTGCGACGACGCTGTAAAGTCCACGGGCTAAGACCCTCTTCAAGGCGATAACCTTGGCTGTTAAATTCGCTAAAATTATAGAAATGCTCGGTGGAGTAACGTAATGCAGTTAAATCCACCGACGTGCCGGTTGCCATTAAGCTTTTTGAGTAACGGATACGGTAAGATTGCCCCGTTTTTCGCTCGCTAGAGCTGGTAACTGGGTTGGAATAAGTAAATTTAGCCGATGAGTGCGTGACGTCCGTGGAGACAGCACCGAAGTCACCTAAAGAGACTCCTGTTCCTAAACTCAGAGATTGATAATCTTTTGCCAGCAAGGCGCCGCCATACACCGTGACATCGTTATGCAGCCCATAAACAGCAGTACCGAGAATAAAGTCAGAACGACGTGAGCTGGTGGTCAAGTTGCCATTGTAACGACCGGAGGCCACTTCGTATTTCCAGCCACCGGGGCGCAACATCACGGGTAAAGATGAGTAGGGCACCACAAACTGGCGCTCAGCGCCATCGGCTTCGGTGACCGTGACGTCATAATCCCCGGATAAGCCCGCTTGCTGGATATCATTGATATAAAAGGGCCCTGGAGCCACATAGGCTTCATACACGATATTGCCATTTTGGCGAATAGTGACGCGAGCGTTGCTGTTGGCAACACCACTGATCGCCGGCGCATAGCCGCGTAATTGGCTTGGCAGCATTTGCTCGTTAGAGGTTAGCTGCACGCCCTTAAAGGGCACACCATCAAACACATCGCTGCCCGTGCTGCTTTCACCGACTAACAATGTCGAGCGTAATGCACGAATATCCCGTGATAGGGTGGTATTGGAAAAGTAGGTTTGGGTGTTGGTCGTGGCCGATTGGTTCTCGCTCCCGCTGTATTCGAAACGGGAATGGGTGAGGTTACTGCGCAGACGCCACGGCCCTGCATTGGCACCCAAGCGTGCGGACGCAAAGACGTTGGTATTTTGGTTTTTTTTGCCGTGATCATAGCGACTGGTGGTACGACCCGCACTGACGTTATAGTTCGCCATTAACGCAGGAATGCCATCGTCCCATAATGACGGATCGGCATTACGATTGACTTGAGATTGCATCGCCACTTGCGGCACGCTGATGTTTAATCGCAAGCGTGACAAATCTAATCGGGTTGTCGCTTGTGGGATCAGTGCGCCTAAATCTGAAATAAACTCGCCGTTAGGTAAGTCTTTCAGGACAGGAATTTGCGGCACATTGACCCCAAAGGTGTCGAGTTGCTCAGGGGTTAATTCCGGTGCGATTTCACCGTGGGTATTTTTGATAAAATTAAGCGTGAATTGCCCCACGTCCTGTTGGTTCACAAATACGGAAACGGTGTATTCCCCTTCGGCAACGCCACCGACTTGTGAGAAGGCGGATAAATCCACGTCTGTGTTTTCACCTGCAACCCCTAAAAAACTGGGATCAAAGTAATCTTCGGCCTGTGTTGGAGCGACCGCCAATAGCAATACACACGCCAGCGGGTGATAACGGAAAAAAGGGATTTTTGGCTGATTTTCAGCAATTTTATGGGCTTTTTTCATGATCTTCCTTTATCTTGCGAATGCAAGAATCCCCCCGTTGCCAATGCGCATCGGGTGAATGTGTTTATCTGTCGGGTGTGGTTACATTGCTGAGAGTTGGCGTGTTCTCATTTTGTCGGTTCCGCCATCGTCTTCCATGAGCTGCCAATGAATGTCGCTTCCCATATGGCTGGCATCAAGGGGCCACTGCGCCTCCCCAAAGGGGGGGATCATGCGTGAGGAACTTAAATTCAGGGCGTTCTTCCCCACCGACAGTGACGCTAACGTGACATAAAAAGGCGTCGGGTTTTTCAGGGTTAGCGTGTTTTTTGTATGCTGAAATTGCAGCTGTTCGGCGATGTTGTCGAGATGATGTTCCGGTAATCCCGCGGGGCGATAAAACAGCTTCAGATTATTTTGTACGGCAAGGATCATTTGCGCGCCTTCCGCCGCCTCTTTTGATTGCGCGGGGATCGCCGTCAGTGACAACTGCGCAATCGACTCTTTATCTTGCGCGAGTAAATGATGTTTTTGAAGAATGCGCAATGTGAGTGTTTCACCCGGTTCGAAGCGCTGTAACGGCGGTAAAGCAATGAATGCCGTCAAATTTTCATCGGCGGCTTCGGTATTTTCGTTCGCCGTTTTGCTTGATGAATTCCCTTCCCACGGCAAGAGGCGCGCCTGCAATAAATACGGTATCGCCGTATTATTGGTGATAGTGTACGTCACCCCGTTTTTGGCATCATGGGGGTAGATAATACGGGTTGAATGCAGTGTCAGCCCATTAATTTGGTCTTGGATGTTATTTGCCCATACAGTCTGGGTAAAAAGTGAAGCCAATAGGGCAATCCCGCTAATTAGGCGATACAACGCAGGTTTTTTAATCTTCAATAACTTAATGTTGTTCATCGCGAATATCTCCTGATTGAACCTTCCCCTGATACGCGGGGCTCATATCCCCATAATCCGTAATCACTCTCCACTCTGCACGTGTAGCACCGCCTTTGACGGGGTAAATTTGGGTGGAGAAGGGGGCAATCATAGGGTCCAGTTCTCGTACATCAATGGGGTGCTGATCCACACTCAATTGCGCCAAGGTTATGTAATACGGCGTTGGGTTACTGACTTCGAGCTGTTGACCTTGCTGGCGAAACGTCAGTTGGCTTGAAGCGGTTTCGACGCTCATGGGTAACCCTTTCGGGCGATAAAACAGTTTGATCACGTTGCGGATCCCCACAGAAACTTGCGCACTGGTCATCTCGCCTTCGGGGGCATTCGCTTTTGTGGTGGAAGGGATCGCTAATAAGCTTAAATAAAACACGGATTCTCGGTCTGTCGGCAGCTCTGCGGTACCATTACGCACAATGAGCAGCGTATTTTGGCTCTCTTTTTCTAAGCGAGACATGGGTGGTGTCACAATAAACGGGGGCGCGGGTTTGTGGGCATTCCCCTCAGGCGTATTGAGGACATCGGCTTTGATTAAGTAGACCTGCGGGCTGCTATTTTTGATGGCAAGTTTTGTATTTGGATTGGCTGCATCAAAGACGACGCGAGTTTGAGCCAAACGCAGTCCGCCTTCTGCTGCGAAGGATAGCGTCGAAAAACTGCTGCATATCAATAAAATAATTAGCGCGCGGTAGTCAAAGAAACGATTTAAAAACATACGTATTACCCAATTAGTCATATACGAAGCTAAACGTGACGGTTGCTGTGAGTTCACCGTTCTGTAAATTGTCACTGGCTGTGCAGGTGCCGCAGGCCAGCTCGGCAGTAAAATCAAGTGAGCTGTTTAAGCTTGCGACATCGCTGGTTCCATCCGGTGGCCATTTTTGGATGGTAATCGCCTCATTGCCGGGTTTCGCAGTATTGTCATTGGCATTGAAAACATTATTCCCCTGGGTGGATAGCTTAATGCCATAGCCTTTTGCGGTGCTGGATGCATCGGCATACAGCGGTTCATTGTTATCTGCGGTGAACGTGTTCCCTTTGACCGCAATTCTGGGTGTTAAAAAATAGCCCTGGCACCCTGAGAGGGTTAACCTGAATCCGCTACGTTGCGGATTTTTCCGAATTTCATCGTAGGGCAGTGGTGCGCCATTGTTATACGTGACGGTATTTGGCACCGTCACATCGCAGCTACCACCATAAAAAAAGGCGGAAAAGGAGAGGGTGGTTGAGGCACTGCCTGCCTGTAATTCACTGGCTGGTAATAGCAACCCTACAATCACGCTAAAGAAAGACAGTTTTCGTATCATTGTTATTAGCAGCCTTCAAAATCAGTGATAGATAAAATTAAACGTTAGTGAGGCGGTTAACTCGCCACCTTGTAAGTTATCAGCAGTACAGGTTCCACAACTGACGGTTGCTTTCAGGGGAATTTTTCCCTCCAATGTGCTGGCAAAGGTTTTATCCCAGTTTGTGGTGGTGAGTGGCTTGATTTCTTTACCCGTTGCCAGGTTGTCACTTTGGTTAAAATTACTGTTACCGTCTGTGGATAATAAAATGCCATAACCTGTACTGGTGCTGCCGGCACTCACAAACAGCGCTTCACCGGAGTCACTATTGGTGTCCCCTTCGAGGGTTATCGAGGGTTTTAACCCGTAACCTTTACAGCCAAGAATGGTGAGATCAAAAGTTTCGCTGATATCGCTGGTGGTGGTGATATCTTCAGCAGGAATCAGATCCCCGTTACGAATCGAAACAGTTGAGGGCGCGGTAATTTGGCAGCCACCACCGACAATGCTGGCACTGATTTTAGTGGTGGCCGAGGTTGCCGCCATCGCGGATTGTCCCAGACTTGCCGCATACAAGGCGGTGGGGATGAGCAGGGAATAGAGTGACTTTTGAGTCAGTGTCATGATGATTTCCTATTTTTAGGTCTTACTGAAAAATAAGGTTAAACGTCAATGAGGCTGAGAATTCACCAGGAATGGCTTCCCCATCCACGGGCCCCACTAAACCCACGAGAAAAGTCTCTTCGGTTTGGTGATGGTTCTCTTTGGTCAGTGGCGTTAAGGCAATCTGTTCACCGCGTTTAAAGGCTTTGCTTGTGTCATAAAAATCACTCAGGGAGAGCGGCGTGCCATCACTGAGGCGTAACATAAACCCTGTGCTATTTGGGGTACCATCCAAGAAAATCGTGCTTTCGTTATAGGGGGTATTTCCCTGTAATGTAATTTTTGGGGTCAGATTGCCCGTTTTATCCACACAGATAAATTGCGCTTTCAAGGGCTTAATTTGATGCGTGGTCACTGCGCCTTGAAAATCGGATGTGCGCATCGGGGTAAATTGCAATGAGTTAGGAATGCGAATTTCACACCCAACATCATCAGTAATGAGCGCTCTAATCTCGGTCTTTTCGGCCTGTGCCATGTGCCATCCGTTAAGTAACATGGCGAAAAAAAACATGCATAATTTATTGAATTTGCGCATGAAACTCGTCCTTTCCGCCATAGTCATTAATGGCTTTCCATTCAACCGAGCCTTGTCGTTGAACATGGGAATAGGTGATGCTGCTAAACGGCGCAATCATGTTATTTCCCTTTTTGGTACTCAGAGAAACGGGTTTATTGGCAATTTTTACGCTGTCTAAGGTGATGTAGTACGGGGACGGATTGGACACTTGAACCCCATTATTTACACTCGAAAATTTCAGCGATTTCATGGCTTGTGGCTGGGTCATGCCTAACTGATTCGGGCGATAAAACAGCTTAATGATGTTTCCCGTCGACACTTGTACGGCACCATCAATATGATTTTGTGGGGTATTCAATCCTTTTTCGCTGGTCGGCATGGCGATGGTACGAAAATAAAAAACAGATTCTTTATCTTGCGGGAGCGCCACACTGTTTTTCATTATACGGACTTGATTGGTCGACCCTTTTTCTAAGCGGAATAAGGAGGGCGTCACCACAAAAGGGGTTTCTCCTTGCTCGCCATAAGGGTCACGCAACATTTGTGCTTTGACTAAATAAGGCGTGAGTGACTGGCTTGAGCTGGTGATACCCACACTTTTTCCGGTGGTGTTATCACTTTCTGAAAAGATAATTCGAGTGGTGTCGATAGCGATCCCGGCTATCGATGAACCTGATAGCAATAGCAAGCCACCGCAGATCCCTTGCATAAATCGGTTATTTCGCATTTGTCTATCCTCATAGTTTTCGTGGCAGAATATAGGTAAGACGGAGCCCGCCTTACCTCAATCGACTGAGTTAATTAAATCGAATTAGTCAACGATATAAGCCACTAAGATGGGTGCGCTGTAGGAATCTGCTTTCGGAGTGGTCGTGGTTGTTGCCATGCCAACTTTGAATGTGTATTGGGCTGCTGTTTCACCTGCGCCAATTTCAACTTTTGTACCACTACCGTTGGTGATGCGCTTGTTGGCTTCATCTTCAATCATAAAACCAACAGTTTGAGAATCTGTTGCAACAAAGATGTCTTGTTGGTTGTTGCCGACAGAAGTGATCCCTTGAATGATTAAGTTACCTTCCTCACCCTCAGCACAACCCACTAAAGTCACTGGCATATCAACGGTTGTAGAGGACATTGCATTGACAGCGGCAAAGTCTGAATCTGCTTCACCCACAGACGTTTTTAAGACACCTACGTTTAAGACTGATTTACCGCCATTGATGGTGACATCACAGGTTGTGTTGGTCAGGATCCCTTGCAGAGTGACTTCTGCAGAAGGTGCTGCCATTGCGTTCAGGCTTAAAGCTGACAGGCTCATAAATAAAGCAGTAGAAAGTGCCGTTGTTTTAAATGACATAATTAGTATTCCTATTTGTCCAAAGTTAAATAATTAAATTGATTGTATATGCTCGTATTCCATGACTTATTTCGTTATAGATATATACGTATGATGCCGATATTATCTATTTACCTAGGCTAAATTTAGGTTGAATCAGTTATAAACATTCAATTTAAAGTTTCGCTAATTTCCTTTATTCCATTCCTTAGATATAAAGGGGATACTCTCTTGTTCTAAAAAAGAGAATATTACCTTTATTCTTAGTGCTCGATTTATTATTCACTAACCTATAATAAATAAGCATGAAAAGTAGGGCGCCATATGAATAGAATGGCGCTCCATGGATTTATCAGAGTGTTAATTTTCTATATTTAATAGATTAATTTTTTCACATGTATTTAATGGCTAAGTATAAATAACTGTTTAGGTGGTTAGATTAAGTTTTCAGCTGTGCTGAAATAATTTAAATGTTTAATATATTTATCATTAATACGATAAATAGGACTTTTAAAAATATTTTTATTTATAAAATCATATTGTTATTGGTAAAGCTCCATTGGAGTAGGGGTATTGCTATAATAAAAATAAAAGTTATTCTTTATTGTTAAGATATAATGAATTAAACATGTAGGGAAAATATATGCCTACTTTATAAATGAGCTATTTAACAGTGAGATATCTTTACTGCCAACACTGCTTAGCTTAAATTTCATTATGGAAACTCGAATAACGGTTCTATCCAAAAAGTCCTGAATAGGCATTTTTAGTACATTTAAAACCTGTACTAGCATATCTATTGTAATGTTGCAGATACCTCGTTCATAACGAGAAACTTGCTGTTGAGAGATATTCAATAAATTTGCTAAATCTTTTCCACTGAGCGAACGACGCTTTCGTAATAAATAAATTTCATAACCCACTGCTTTTGTATAAATAGTTATACCCTTCTTGGGTGAAGGGCTATTACCGTCTGTTTCTTTCATTGTATGCATTCCTTCCAAACAGCATCACTTAATAAAAGTCGTATTTAGGTGAATACGAAGGATTGATGAAAACGTTGTGTGAGGAAATTATTTCACTCCGTTTTCTTCTAACTAATTTACGTGACGTTTTTTATAAAATCAAATAATGCAAATATAGTGAAATAGTCGAAAATTTTAAATTAAACACATAAGGTGAGTAATATAAAATAATAAAGCTAGCGTTAGGTGGTGATAAGGGGAGTAGACTCTTTGAGAGCATCTTTATTAAATAGTGATATAATCTTATTTAATTCGTTATCGGTACATAATAAAGAATATAATTCTGGCTTTTACATTTATTAACAACTGGTCACTAAATTGTGACGCATCAATTCTTTCTTGCGCTCAAAATCATCTTTTTTTATCTATTAATTGTTATTTTTCATTATTTTATGTGATTTATTTTTAGCGTTTTATTCAATTTTAAATATGACAAATTGTTTCAGTTTGTTTAAATGAAAAGAATTGTTCTATTTTGAACAGGTATATTTACGTAGTTGTAAATACTTAAATTTAAGCGTGATTAGACCGTTTTTTCTGTAATGGAATACAGCCAGTTTAATTATTATCTATTTTAGATATTCTAAATGGGTGGGAGATTTAGTGCAGACATAAAAAAACCGTGACTAGAAAGCCACGGTTTCTCTGTTCCTAAGTCATTGCATTGATGACTACAGGATCATACCGCCGAACAGGAAGCCGAAGGTAACGGCCAGTGCCACAGCGATGGTACCCGGAATAAAGAATGGGTGGTTAAAGACGAATTTACCGATGCGAGTTGTACCGGTGTCATCCATTTGTACTGCCGCAACCAGAGTTGGGTAAGTAGGCAGGATGAACAGACCAGATACGGCTGAGAATGAAGCGATAGCGGTTAATGGGCTAACGTTCAGTGCCAGAGCCATCGGCATCAGTGCTTTCGCTGTTGCTACTTGAGAGTACAGAAGCGCAGAACAGAAGAAGAAGATAACCGCTAACATCCATGAGTGTTCGTGGATTAAGTCACCCGCAGTTTCTTTGATCCAATCAATGTTGTGTTGTACGAAAGTATCACCTAACCATGCAACACCTAATATACAGATACATGCGCTCATACCTGCTTTGAAGGTACTAGAGTTCAGGATTGCATCAGTGTTTACACGGCACAGTACAGTGATTAACGTAGCCACAGTCAGCATGATAATCAGGATAGCGTTAGTGGTGTTCATCAGTGGGGTTGCCACAATGCCTAAACTTGGGCTGTTGATGATTGCGTAGCAAACTACACCAACAACGCCGAGTAAGAACAGCAGAACAGACGCTTTAGCACCTGGTTTGATCTCTTTAACTTGGCTACCGCGCAGTTCAACTAAGCCTTCAGCTAAACGTTTTTGGTAGATTGGGTCATCAGACAGTTTAGAGTTAAATGTCCAAGAGATAATGAAAGACATCAGGATGATAGCTAAGAATGTTGCTGGTAATAAAATACCTAACAGCGTGATATAGCTAACGGTGTTACCTGCACCAACCATTGCTGGGTTTTCCATGACAGATGCCATGTAAACAACTGCCGCAGAAATTGGAGATGCTGTGATACCAATCTGAGCTGCAACAACCGCTGTAGACAGTGGGCGACATGGTTTCACGCCTTGTTCTTTCGCCACTTCTGCGATAACTGGCAGAGTTGCTAATGAGATATTACCTGTACCTGCGAACAGAGTCAGGAAATAGGTCACGATAGGGGCAAGGATAGTGATGTATTTTGGATTGCGACGCAGTAGTTTTTCTGTTTGAGCAACCAAGTAATCCAAACCACCCGCAATTTGCATTGCAGAGATGGCGGCAATAACTGCCATGATGATAGAGATTACGTCAAAAGGAATGGTTCCCGGTTTCACGCCAATTGCAGCGAGCACCAGAACACCAAGGCCACCGGCAAAACCGATACCTATCCCTCCAAGACGGGCCCCTAAAAAAATGGCCAGCAGAACAATGACAAATTCTACGGCTAACATAGTGTTTACTCCTCGACAAAAATGAAAATTATGAAACTGTTATGTTAATTATTTGTGTGTGCATTCATGAAAAAAGGCACGCTATCCGGTGGAAAGTCGTGCCCTTATTCTTAAGAATTATTTATGCTAAACATAAATAATTAGTCGTCAAATCTTTTTGCTTTATATGCTGGATGTTTTAGGTTCTCAACAGAGAAGATATCATCCAGTTGCGCTTCGGTCAGCAGTCCGCGTTCTAGGACAACTTCACGTACGCTCTTACCTGTTTCTGCACAGATTTTACCCACGATATCACCGTTGTGGTGACCGATGAATGGGTTCAGGTAAGTTACGATACCGATAGAGTTGAATACAAACGCTTCGCAGATTTCTTTGTTAACAGTGATGCCGTTAACGCATTTTTCTACTAAGTTGCGGCATGCATTGCTCATCAGAGAAATGGATTCGAACATCGCTTGACCGATTGCTGGTTCCATTACGTTTAATTGTAATTGACCTGCTTCAGCAGCCATCGTTACACAGATGTCGTTACCCATAACTTTGAAGCATGCTTGGTTAACAACTTCAGGAATTACTGGGTTAACTTTTGCTGGCATGATAGAAGAACCTGCTTGTAATTCTGGCAGATTAATTTCTTTCAATCCTGCGCGAGGACCAGAGGAAAGTAAACGTAAGTCGTTACAGATTTTAGACAGTTTAACTGCTAAACGTTTCAGGCTAGCGTGAACAGTGATGTAAGCACCACAGTCAGAAGTTGCTTCGATTAGGTCTTCTGATGGTACGCATGCTAAACCTGTTACTTCTGCTAATTTTTTAACAGCCAGTTCTTGGTAACCAGGGGCTGTGTTCAGGCCAGTACCGATAGCAGTTGCACCTAAGTTAACTTCGAGCAGTAAATCGATGCTACGTTTCAGATTTTTTTCTTCTTCTTTAAGAAGAGTTGCGAAAGCATGGAATTCCTGACCAACAGTCATTGGTACTGCGTCTTGTAATTGAGTACGACCCATTTTCAGGATGTCTTTGTACTCTTCTGCTTTACTTTCAAAACCTTTTTTCAGGTAAGTAACAGAATCGATTAATTTCAGAACAGAGTTATAAACCGCGATACGGAAACCGGTAGGGTATGCATCGTTGGTAGATTGGCTTTTGTTCAGATGGTCATTTGGGTTTAAGAATTCATACTCACCTTTTTTATGACCCATCAGTTCAAGACCGATGTTTGCCAGAACTTCGTTGGTATTCATGTTCAGTGATGTGCCCGCACCACCTTGGAATACGTCAACTGGGAACTGATCCATGCATTTGCCTTCATTCAAAACAACGTCACATGCTTTGATGATGGTATCTGCGATATTACGAGGAATAGTGTGCAGTTCTTTGTTAGCTAGTGCGGCTGCTTTTTTTACCATTACCATGCCGCGAATAAATTCTGGGACATCGTTAATGGTGCGGTCGCTGATATAAAAGTTTTCAATCGCACGCAGAGTATGAACACCATAATAGGCATCGGCTGGAACTTCTTTTTTACCTAACAGGTCTTCTTCGATACGAGTATTGTTTGACATGAGAACCTTCTTAATTAGATTACAGTTACTGTCCGTTTATGCGCTTTTAAAAATATATCCTAAAACTAAACTTCTAGGTGATTACCACCTATTACTCCTTTATCAGTATTATGTTCTACTGACTTATGGGGTGATCATATGCCCTTTATCACCCCATACCTTGAACCTAGATCATTTTATGGATTGATTAGTGCAATAGAATTTATATTGTGTGATTTAAATCACAGATAAGCCTTGTTAATGATCTTAGTCCATGAGTTGAAAATCACGATCAGAGACCCAATTATTATGGCTATACTGATGAAAAAAGCGAATATGAATAGTAGTCTCTTAGAGATAGTTCACAAAGGTTTTCATTTAGCCCCGAAAAATGCAGTAGCTTATTGATATTAAGGAGTACTTGTGCGCTGGTTACCACTAATTCTGATATGTATTTTGGTGTATATAGAGTCGGTCATTTTTGTCCGAGTTGCGGCTGAAATTGGTGTATTGATGACATTAATTTTAGTGGTGCTCACATCCTGTTTGGGGGTTTCACTTGTGAAGAACCAAGGGATGAAAAATGTCATGCAAATACAACAAAAATTAATGAGTGGTGAAAGTCCTGCCGCTGAAATGATTAAAAGTGTGGCGTTAGTGTTAGCAGGATTTTTACTTATTGTTCCTGGATTCTTTACGGACTTTATTGGACTACTTTTATTACTACCACCAGTACAAAAATTATTTGTGATGCGTTTAATCCCGCACATCAAGTTTTACCAACCTGGAAATGGTTTTCAGGGTGGTGGCTATCAAAATGGCAATACTTTTGAAGGCGAGTACCAACGCAAGCAAGATGACCCTTCTTATACTATTGATCGCGAAAGAACTATTGATGATGAAAGCCATCGTGTTCCTGACGATAAATCTTCAGATTCCAACCAAGATAACCCGCCTAAACCTTAATTCCCTTTGAACTGTAGGGAGATAAATAATAAAAAAATTTATCTCCCACCCCTTGAAGTCTTAGTTATTCATCCCAATCTCCTGAAACATGGTACTGGTGAAGATCACCTTGGTATCGACCTTTTACCCGTATGGACTTTATTTGTAGGAGAACTATTAATGAAAATTCGTCCATTGCATGACCGTGTTATCGTTAAACGTAAAGAAATCGAATCTAAATCTGCTGGTGGTATCGTGTTAACTGGCAGTGCTGCGGGCAAATCAACTCGTGGTGAAGTTATCGCTGTGGGTCAAGGCCGCATCCTCGAAAATGGCGACGTTAAAGCGCTGGATGTGAAAGTTGGCGATATCGTAATTTTTAACGACGGTTATGGCGTAAAAGCTGAAAAAATCGACAACGAAGAAGTGTTAATCATGTCCGAAAGCGACATCTTAGCAATCGTTGAATAAGAATTTTCACTTAAAACTTTCATCAAACGAAAAGAATTTAAAGGAAAGAGATAATGGCAGCTAAAGACGTTAGATTTGGTAATGACGCTCGTACAAAAATGCTTCGTGGTGTCAATGTTCTTGCTGATGCAGTTAAAGTAACTTTAGGTCCTAAAGGCCGTAACGTTGTTTTAGACAAATCTTTTGGATCACCAGTTATCACTAAAGATGGTGTTTCTGTTGCTCGTGAAATCGAATTAGAAGATAAATTCGAAAACATGGGTGCACAAATGGTGAAAGAAGTTGCTTCTAAAGCTAACGATGCAGCGGGTGATGGTACAACAACCGCTACCGTTTTAGCTCAAGCAATTATCACCGAAGGTCTGAAAGCAGTTGCTGCGGGTATGAACCCAATGGATCTGAAACGTGGTATCGATAAAGCAGTCGTTGCTGCTGTTGAAGAACTGAAAACTCTGTCAGTTCCATGTTCAGATACTAAATCAATCGCACAGGTTGGTACTATTTCTGCAAACTCCGACGAAACTGTTGGTAAATTAATTGCAGAAGCAATGGAGAAAGTCGGTAAAGAAGGCGTTATCACCGTTGAAGAAGGTACTGGTCTGGAAGACGAATTAGACGTGGTTGAAGGTATGCAGTTTGACCGCGGTTATTTATCTCCTTACTTCATCAACAAACCAGAAACTGGCGTTGTTGAACTGGAAAACCCATTCATCCTGTTAGTCGACAAAAAAGTGTCTAACATTCGTGAATTACTGCCAGTATTAGAAGGCGTTGCTAAAGCGAACAAACCACTGCTGATCATCGCTGAAGATGTTGAAGGTGAAGCACTGGCTACATTAGTTGTGAACACCATGCGTGGTATCGTGAAAGTCGCTGCGGTTAAAGCGCCTGGTTTCGGTGACCGCCGTAAAGCAATGCTGCAAGATATCGCTATCCTGACTAACGGTACTGTTATCTCTGAAGAGATCGGTATGGAGCTGGAAAAAGCAACGTTAGAAGATTTAGGTCAAGCTAAACGTATCGTTATCAACAAAGACACCACTATCATCATCGATGGTATCGGTGACGAAACTGCAATCGCAGGTCGTGTGACTCAAATCCGTCAACAAATCGAAGAGTCTTCTTCTGATTACGACCGTGAAAAACTGCAAGAACGCGTAGCGAAATTAGCTGGCGGTGTTGCGGTAATTAAAGTGGGTGCAGCAACTGAAGTTGAAATGAAAGAAAAACGCGCTCGCGTTGACGATGCTCTGCACGCAACTCGCGCAGCGGTTGAAGAAGGTGTTGTTGCTGGTGGTGGTACTGCGTTAGTTCGCGTCGCGGCTAAACTGGAAGCACTGAAAGGCGATAACGAAGAACAAAACGTAGGTATCCGTGTTGCTCTGCGTGCGATGGAAGCGCCAATGCGTCAAATCGTCACTAACGCAGGTGAAGAAGCTTCTGTTGTTGTTAACAATGTTAAAGCAGCAACTGGCAACGACGGTTACAACGCAGCAACAGATACTTATGGCGACATGATCGAAATGGGTATTCTGGATCCAACTAAAGTTACTCGTTCTGCTCTGCAATTCGCAGCATCAATCGCAGGTCTGATGATTACGACTGAAGCGATGATCACTGATATGCCAGCATCTGACGCTCCTGATTTAGGCGCAGCGGGTATGGGTGGCATGGGCGGAATGGGCGGCATGATGTAAGCCAGTAGGCAAACATTGTGCGCCAGTAGCCACTAACTAGTGGCTACCAGCCAAAATAAGACCGGCACCATGAATTATCGAGTGGTGCCGGTTTTTTTTATAGGTAATCAAATTAATGCTTTCGTGCTTTGTATTTGTGAGGTTTATTACTTATTTTTGCGTTAAGGTAACTCATCGGGTTATATTTAACCCAAGGTAAAAAATAGTTTAAATAAGTAAAGAACATCACAAGCGTATTGATTGTTTTGTGATAAACTCTGAGCGATTGACAGTTTTTATCAAGCCTACTTGGATATCTAGTACGCTAATTTACTGTCATAAAACAGAATTTTGAGTGATTGGAGCTATAAAGGTTCAACAACCAGCTGCAAAAACACAATAAAAAATGAGGGAAAACATGCGAATTAAAGTCTTGCTTGGTGCTGCTGCATTACTAACTTTAGCAGGTTGTACATCAACCAATGATCTGACTGAGGCAGGCTCACAAGTTCGTTTTGTTGAAAATCAACCGGGAAGCGAATGTCAACTTCTTGGTCAAGTCACTGGAACTCAAAGCAACTGGTTGAGCGGCGTTAATAACGAATCTAGCTCCATGCGCGGCGCAGCAAATGATTTACGTAACAAAGCTGCAGCAATGGGTGGTAACGTGATTTTTGGTGCTTCAAGCCCAAGCGAAACTGTCCTATCTAGCTTTGTTCCTGTTGATAGCAAAATGGTTGGCCAAGTTTATAAGTGCCAATAATCATGTATCAATAAGACCCGCTTAATCAGTTAAGCGGGTTTTTTTATGCCTATTAGTTTTGATGTTTATTAACTCAGACTAGCTTTGGCGCAAGTTTAAATCGAGTAAGGTTTTGCTTGGCTCCCCGCCAATTTCTCTCGCTAACTTCGGTACTAAATACCCCGAGACCTGACTTAACAATTCACGAATTAATTGTCGAGCTTCAATATCACTCACTAAGAAGTGGGCAGCACCTTGGACCTTATCGAGCACATGCAAGTAATACGGTAAAATTCCTGCATCAAATAGGGCATTGCTCAGGTTTGCCAAAGCAGTGACATTGTCATTAACTTGGCGGAGCAATACGCTTTGGTTGAGCAGTGTGACGCCTGCACGTTTTAATTTCTGCATCGCTTTCGTAAATTCATCATCAATCTCGTTAGCATGGTTAACGTGAGTCACCATAATGACCTGCAAACGTGACTGAGATAAACGCTGGCAAAAGGTATCTGTAATTCTTTCTGGAATTACCACTGGCAAGCGAGAATGAATTCGCAAGCGAGTAATATGTGGAATTTCCTCAAGTTGGCTAATTAACCAGTCAAGTTCGTGGTCTTTTGCCATTAAAGGATCACCGCCAGAGAAGATGATTTCATTGAGTTCACGGTGGTTTTTTATATAATCCACAGCCATCAACCAGTTATTTTTATTTCCTTTGTTATCTTCATAAGGAAAATGCCGGCGAAAGCAGTATCGACAGTTCACTGCACAACCCCCTTTAACCAGCATTAATGCGCGGTTACGGTACTTGTGGAGTAAACTCGGGATCGCGTTATCCTGCTCTTCTAGTGGATCAGTAGAAAAACCTGGATGTATATCGAACTCTGCTTTTGCGGTTAATACCTGCAATAACAGAGGGTCTAGTGGATCACCTTTTTTCATTCGCGAAATAAAAGGACGCGGAACACGTAAAGGAAATAACTTACGTGCTTCATGACCTTCTCGCGATGGCTGATGGTCTTCTAAGTTTAGTAATTGCAGCAATTCATCCGGATTAGTGACTGCTTCGGCAAGTTGTTGTATCCAGACTTCTCTGGATGAGGTATTTTGAGTTATAATATCGACCATTTTTTGGCTATGCCATTTTTAGTTTATAAATAGAGGATCTCCATGGCTACTTATAGTACCAATGAATTCCGCTCAGGTCTTAAAATCATGTTAGATGGTGAGCCGTGTGCAATTCTTGAAAGTGAATTCGTTAAACCGGGTAAAGGTCAAGCGTTCGCACGCGTTCGTCTGCGTAAACTGATTTCTAACAAACTGTTGGAAAAAACTTTTAAATCTACTGATTCTGTTGAAGGCGCAGATGTCATGGATATGAACTTAACTTACCTGTACAACGACGGTGAGTTCTGGCACTTCATGAACAACGAAACTTTCGAACAGCTGGCAGCAGATGCGAAAGCTATCGGTGACAACGAAAAATGGCTGATCGACCAAGCTGATTGTATCTTAACGCTGTGGAACGGTCGTCCAATCGCGGTAACTCCGCCGAACTTCGTTGAATTAGAAGTTGTCGAAACAGATCCAGGTCTGAAAGGTGACACAGCAGGTACTGGTGGTAAGCCAGCAACGTTAAGCACTGGTGCAGTGGTTAAAGTTCCTCTGTTTGTTCAGATCGGCGAAGTGATCAAAGTTGACACTCGTTCAGGCGAATACGTTTCACGCGTGAAATAATCGTCGACAGATCAAGCCAGCCATTATAGTGAGTGGCGAAGTGAGATCAAGAAGAGCCGAATGCAGTTTCGTACTGTATTCGGCTTTTTTATTTGCGGTGCTCAATAAGAGCAATGATTAACAACATTTAAACCCGCCTTTACCCTTACCACCGTAGCGAGCATCCTGCCGTTCTTTGAAAAACTCTTCATAAGTCATCGGCGTTTGGTCTGGATGGGTACGCTGCATGTGAGCGACGTAGTTGTCGTAGTCGGGGACGCCGACCATCATTTTGGCGGCTTGGCCTAAGTAACGGGCCGCTTTCCCTAAGTTTCCAAACATAAATCCTCGTCATATTTTGCGCTGTAGCTGTGTTGTCTTCGTTAGTTAAACCCAAGTCACATACTTATGTATGCTCCTCGGGTTTATCAAACTCGTCGCCTTGCTACAACACAAACTATTTAGAGGATTGCATCGTAGCTAGCGATTTTGGAGAAAGAGAGTGAGTTTTGAAAAACATCTAAATCAAAAATCTAAAATACAAAACTGAAGTAAAAAGGTTAATAGATTCTCAATTCTCAATTCTCAGCTCTCAATCTCCGGTGTATTAATGATGGCGGGTGTTTGCCACAATCTCTTCGTAGTTGGCTGGCATTGGCTCATAAGGAACTTCGTTGGCGGTCGGTTCCTTAGATTTCAATGCTTTTAACGCGGTACGGATAGAGAACAGGGCGAGAACTACAACCACAATCATAAAGAAAATCGTTAAACCAGCATCTAAACGGTTATTGAAAACCAACTGAGTTAACTGAGATTCTGTATATTGCGGCGGCAAGTTGCCGCTATCTAACATCGCTTGGAACTTATTCGCGACTGCTAAGAAACCAACGCGGGCATCTTCACTGAAGGTTTTTTCCCAGCCTGCGGTCATCGTACAAACCAATAACCATGCTGTTGGTAATAGCGCGACCCATGCGTAGGCTTGTCGCTTCATTTTGAACAGAACGACCGCACATAACATCAGCGCCATACCTGCCAGCATCTGGTTAGCGATACCGAACAGCGGCCATAAGGTGTTAATACCACCGAGTGGGTCAACGACGCCTTGATGCAAGAAATAACCCCAAGCCAGCACACACAATGCAGTGGCTATCAGGTTAGCGGGTAGGGAATCCGTTCTTTTCAATGATGGTGAAACCACACCCAGTAAATCTTGCAGCATAAAGCGCGCCGCTCGGGTTCCGGCATCCACCGCCGTCAGGATAAACAGTGCTTCAAACAGAATAGCGAAGTGGTACCAGAATGCCACATTCATCAACCCGCCTAATGCGCCATGAAGAATATACGCCATACCGACTGCCAGTGTTGGAGCGCCCCCTGCACGGGAAATAATGCTGGTTTCACCGACTTCGTTGGCAATTTGCGTTAATTGTTCAGGGGTAATTTGGAAGCCCCAACCGCTGACAACTTGCGCCGCGGAAGCCACAACATCCGTCGTTCCTGCTGGCGCTAACATCGCCATTGGGCTGTTCATCGCGAAATAAACGCCTGGGTCAATCACACAAGCTGCGACTAACGCCATGATAGCCACGAATGACTCCATCAACATCCCGCCATAACCGATAAAACAAGCTTGGTTTTCATTGGCGAGCATTTTCGGCGTGGTACCGGAAGAGATTAAGGCGTGGAAGCCAGAAACGGCACCGCAAGCGATAGTAATAAATAAGAATGGGAATAAATCCCCAGCCCACACAGGACCAGTTCCATCAATATATTTAGTTAATGACGGCATTTGTAGATTGGGATTTAAAATCAAAATACCAATCGCCAGACCAATAATTGTCCCGATTTTCAAGAAAGTAGAGAGATAATCACGAGGGGCTAATAACAGCCAAACAGGTAAAACCGCAGCCACAAAGCCATAGCCGACCAGCATCCACGTTAACTGCACGCCAGTGTAGTCAAAGTAAGGCGCCCATATTTCACTCTCTGCGACCCAGCCGCCTGAAATAATCGCAAAAACTAAGAAAATAAGACCAATAACTGAAACTTCACCAATGCGACCTGGGCGAATATAACGGGTATAAATCCCCATGAAAATAGCCAGTGGGATGGTGAAGGCAACGGTATAAGTTCCCCATGGGCTGTGTGTTAACGCTTTCACGACAATCATCGCGAGCACAGCAAGGATGATCACCATGATCATAAAGCAAGCAATCAACGCAATAACGCCCGCAGTATTACCCATTTCCTCTTTAACGAGTTCACCCAAAGAGCGACCATCGCGGCGAGTGGAAACGAACAGTACCATAAAATCTTGTACAGCCCCTGCCAATACAACCCCTGCGAGCAACCACAGCATACCCGGTAAATACCCCATTTGTGCCGCAAGTACAGGACCGACTAATGGGCCTGCGCCAGCAATGGCGGCGAAGTGGTGACCAAATAACACTTTTTTGTCGGTTGGTACATAATCCAGACCATCGTTATGACGAATGGCTGGCGTCATACGTGTGGAGTCCACTTGCAGGACTTTTTTAGCAATAAACAGTCCATAGTAACGATATGCGATCAAATAAATACAGACCGCGGCGACCACGATCCACAGGGCGTTGATCTGTTCACCTCGATTTAATGCAATATAACCGAGCGAAAACGCGCCGAGCAGAGCGAGAACAATCCAAATCAATTGTTTACCCATAGCCTTTCCCCATCCATTTCGTTAACGAGCTTTATTAGTTATTTATGTAAGTAAAAACTCAAACAGATATAGCGAGAGTTGGGGGAAAGAAAAAGTAGCTAAATCGAGACACTTAATTGAAATTGTAGATAAATTCCAATATTGGAATTCGCATCACTAAAATTGAAGTTAATATTGGATTTTATCTTGTTTTGGTCTAGCGTTAATTCAATGATTGGTTTTATATTCTAATTAATATTTTAATTTTAGATTATAAATTCGCTTGGGTGTATGGGGTTTTTACTGAAAATAATCAAACAGACAAAAAAATACCGGAAGAAAATTTCCGGTATTTGAATGCGTTGGCGGTTACTTTCGAATCACCTGAATAATTTTTTTACCAAACAATGTCGTGATTAGCCCTAACATAATCAAAATTAATCCAGCAATTTGTATGCCGTTTATGTGCTCACCAAGGAATAAAGCACTGCTACTTAATCCAAAGACGGGTACCAATAAAGAGAATGGTGCGACGCGCCATGCCTCATAGCGTCCGAGCAGCACGCCCCACAACCCATAACCTACAAAAGTGGAAAGGTAGGCAAGATACAAAATCACACCGAGTACAGACCAATCAAACCCCGCTAAGCCTTGTACAATGGCATCTTCGCCTTCGAAAATCCAAGAGCTTAATAAGAAAGGTATAATTGGAATTAGGGCGCTCCAACTGACCAAGGAAAGGGCGCTGCATTTTTCTTCGCCTTGATGCTGCATAATGATGCGGTTGGTGATATTACCGAATGCCCAAGAAAGCCCCGCGACCAAAATAAAGATCAAGCCCAACAGTGGGATATCATCGATTCCGCCAGAGGTTGCGCCATTGGCTAAAATCCCGAGACCCGCTATGGCGATAAACATACCGATAAAGTGGGTTGGCTGTAGGGATTCTTTAAGGATCACGGCACCGAGCAAGATAGTGAAGAAAGCTTGTGACTGTAAAATCACCGAGGCAATGCCTGCTGGCATGCCCACACGCAAGGCGCAAAATAGAAACGCAAACTGTCCAAAACTAATGGTTAGCCCATAAATCAGTAAGAGCTTCAGCGGAATTTTGGGACGCTTGAATAGGAAAATGGCAGGGAAGGCCACAAACACAAAACGTAAGGCACCGAGGAGTAGTGGGGGTAAGGCGGTTACGCCAAGTTTGATGATCACAAAATTGACGCCCCAAATAATCACGACACACAGGGCAAGTAATATATCTTTGATACGCATGGTGTTTTCTCGGTACAAAATTGGCGGAGGATCTCTACTTTACCTGTGCTTTGGGATTTGTGCGACGATATTGCATGTCAGGGCTCAAATTCAGCATGAATAGGATAAATATGGGTGTTAATTTAGTGTTAATTATTATTTTAAGTGACTTGAGTCTCTGAAATTGAACGTTTATAATACGGTTTCATTTCGCGTGTTCAGGACGACCTGAAATCATCACGTTTAAGTAATGGGGACGACCCCGAGAAGTTGACGGAGTACATCCACCATGGCTTGGATCATCTTATTATTCGCAGGTTTATTAGAAGTTGTTTGGGCAGTGGGTTTAAAGTATACCCATGGTTTTACGCGCCTAACCCCTAGCATTATCACTATCACCGCCATTATCGCCAGTATGGGCTTACTCGCTTATGCGATGCGTGACTTGCCTGCCGGAACCGCTTATGCGATTTGGACAGGCATTGGCGCAGTCGGTACCGCAATTTTCGGGATTATTTTCCTTGGAGAATCTGCCAATATGTTCCGCTTATTGAGCCTTGGCTTGATTGTGATGGGGCTAATTGGGTTAAAACTTTCCAGTTAAGTTTCTGAGAATAAGAACGGGTGAGCGAAGGCTTACCCGTTTCATTTTAAATTACCTATCTAATGTGGCGAGTCAGCCACCAGAAAATAAGCGCAAAAGCACTCACACCGACCCCTAATAGACAAACACCATTCCAGCCCGCATGGGCATAAATCCACGTTGAACTGACTGCACCGAGGCCACTCCCGACCGCATAAAACATCATATACAGTCCCACTAGGCGGCTATGGGCCTCAGGCTCTGAGCAATAAATCATACTTTGATTCGTCACATGTAACGATTGCCCGCCCACATCGAGCAAAATAATCCCAATGATCAACGCCCATAGTGAGCTATCCATAAACGCAATGGGTAACCAAGATAACGTTAATAATAGCAGAGCAATAAAACTGACTATTTGTCCGTATCCATAATCTGCTAAACGCCCAGTTCTTGAAGCAATCAACGCACCGACTACACCGACAAGACCAAGCGCACCAATCTGAGTGTGAGAAAAATAATGGGGTGCATCACTTAAAGGAATGACCAAGGCACTCCAGAAAATATTAAATGCGGCAAACATCAGTAATGCTAAGAAGCCTCGTACCTGTAAGACTTTTTGGCGTTTAAATAATGTTGCCATTGAGCGCAACAATGTTGAGTAATTCATGGCATTCTTTGGCGGATCAATCTGCGGTAGATATCGCCAAAGGGGGTAGGCAATAGCGAGCATCAGCAGTGCAGAAGAGAGATAAACACCACGCCAGCTGGTTAGGTCACTTATTGCACCAGAAAAGACTCTTGCAAGTAAAAGCCCAATAAACACACCACCTTGTGCGGTGCCAATTACGTGCCCTTGCTCATGAGTTCCCGCTGAGCTCGCTGCATAGGAAATCAATCCTTGTGTCATGGCGGTTCCTAGCATGCCAACTGCGAGCATTCCTATGAGAAGCATGGCGGGTGTTTTTGCTATAGCAACAATGAGCAAAGACAGAACAAGTGCGCTGAGCTGCCATCCCATCAAGTGGCGACGTTTCATTTTATCGCCCAGAGGGACTAACAATAACAGCGCGAGAATACTGCCAACTTGAGTAGCGGTGATAACGCCACCAATAGCAGCATCACTAATATGAAAGTCACGAGAAAGTGAATTTAGCAATGGTTGCGCATAGTAAACATTAGCGACACTTAATCCACTGGCAACTGCGAAGAGATAAACTAACCCTTTCGGTAATGAATTTTGAAGGCTATTTTGCTCAATAGCCGAATGGAGTAATGAAAGGGAATTTTTCATTTTGCACACTCATCTAGTTTTAATTTGAAATTGGTTTTGATTTGAAACTAGTTGAATGCTAGGTCACTTGGTTTTAAAATGCAACTAGATTTTTTGGTATTAATTATTTGATATTAAATATAGGGGGAGTCATGTCGTCGAATACAGTAATGGAAGGATCCCCATGCCCTGTGGCTCGAAGCGTAAATTTAATTGGGGATCGCTGGTCGTTATTAATTGTGCGTGATGCTTTTGATGGCGTACGACGTTTCGGTGATTTTCAACGAAGTTTAGGGGTAGCGCGTAATATTCTGTCAGACAGATTACGTAAATTAGTCGATGCAAATATTCTCGAACTGAAGGATGCATCAGATGGCACTGCTTACCAAGAATATGTGTTAACCGAGGCGGGGGAAAGCCTTTTTCCTATCGTGGTTGCATTAAGACAATGGGGGGAAGTGAATCTATTTCGAGAGGGAGAACCACACTCTATTTTGATAGATAAACAGACTCAAAGCCCCATTCCGGCGATGTACCCGCTTTCACACGATGGAAAAACGTTATCGCCAAATGAGACTGAAGTGATCAAAATTAAGTCGTGAATCCCCACTGAGTCGTGGGGCACTCTACTGCAATTTATTGCGCCAAAAGACGTACAAAACGCCCATACAGCAATTCACCCAAATTGCTTTGGTTGTATTCATGGGTTGTGGCGAGGTTATCTACTGCCGCATGCATTGAATGATAGATCATCGTGGCGATAAGCTCTGGTGGTGCGGCATGCCAAGCTTGCTGCTGTTCACCAAGGGATAAAATCTGTTTAATTTGTTCAACGGCACGTTGTTCATGGCTGTTAGTGTGACCATGGTATTCGTCGTGAAAGAGCATGTCGTGCAGTGTCTGCTTTTCAACATAGTATTTAACGCTGTTTTCGCACCATGATTTTAACTGTGAAGACGCCGATTGATGCGGTGAAAGCGCATCTGCAATATGCCCTAAATACCAATCCATATAGCGGGTACGTAGGGCATCCATAATTTCGTTTTTTGATTGAAAATAATGATAAAACGTCCCTTTTGCCACATCCGCCACAGCCACAATTTCACTCACCGTCGTGGCAAGAAATCCTTTGGAAAGAAAGAGATTTTCCGCGGCATTCATCAGGTCGTTCAAACGTTCTTCTGCTGGCTTGGTTCTTGGTTTTTTCGGTGGCGTTAACATAAATAGGGCTCTTATCGCGTTATTTTCATTGAAGACTTAATAACATTTTACGTCCGAAATACCGGAATGTCCTTTCAATATATGTTGAGGGCGATAAAACAGTAAAAAGCAGCTAATCAGAGCGAGATAAAGTAGTGTACCAATCATCCAGACCCAGCCATCCCAAATACCGAGTGTTTGACCGAAAATAATGCTGAACATCAGTGGACCAATAACCCCCGTGGCATTAGTTAAGCTGACTAGCATTCCTTGCAGCTTACCTTGATTTTCTTGGCTAACTTGGGAAGACATTAACCCCTGTAATGCGGGAAGGGCGATGCTGTCGCCAGCCAGTAAAATTAATGTCGGGTAAATCATCCATCCTTGGGTGATAAATGCTAGCACCATAAATGCGCAGCCATCCGCAATAAAGCCCACAATGATGGTGACTTTTTCACTGAATCGTTTGGCGATGGTTCCTGCAATAAATGCCTGAAAAATGGCGTGCATCAAGCCCAGCCCAGCAAGAGATATACCAACTTCAACACTACTCCACTGGAAGCGGCTTTCGGTAAACAATACCCACGTCGTTGCAGGGATCTGCCCAATCAACTGTGCAGTGAAGAAGACTGTAAGTAGCAGCAAAATAGGCTTAGCAACCTGCATAAATGAGAGACTGTTTTGTGGCGCATCTACATGATTTTCGGATTCTACGTTTTTCTTTGGCTCTTTAAACAGGGTGAATACCATGATGAAGGTAAATGCATTTAAGATCGCTGCAATAATAAACGGCAAATGTGCAGAATAATTCCCCGCAAATCCACCAATTACAGGACCTGCGATTAAACCAATACCAAACGCGCCACCTAAGCGACCAAACCAAGTTGTACGCTCTTCAGGTTTTGTGGAATCGGCGATAACCGAAGCGGCCACGGCTCCCGTTGCCCCAGTGATCCCTGAAACTAAGCGCCCTAAATAGAGCATCCAAAGTGTGCTAGAAAGCGCGAGCAAGGTATAGTCCATCGCGGCGCCGGCAAGGGAGAGTAGCAAAATCGGGCGGCGTCCCCATTTATCCGACCATTTTCCTAACAGTGGCGCAAAGAAGACCTGCATCACGGCATACAGCGCCAGCAATACACCGTAGTGGTTAGCGAGCTGCTCCAGCGTGACATATTCCCGTAACAGTGTGGGTAAGACAGGCATGATCAGCCCAATTCCCATCGCGTCGAGGGCGGTGATGACTAAAGCAATAACAGCGGTTTTGTTCATAATATATTTTCTCTATCATCGATAGAGTTGGAATATATCCCTATCAGTGATAGAGTGTCAACAGAAATGATGAGGAGAACTTAATGGCTCGATTAGACAGAGACACCATTATTAGCGCCGCCCTGGATTTGTTGAATGAAGTGGGCATGGAAGGGCTGACCACGCGTAAGCTCGCGCAAAAGTTGGGGGTTGAACAACCAACGTTATATTGGCATGTGAAAAATAAACGTGCGTTATTGGATGCGCTGGCGGTGGAAATGCTCGTTCGTCATCATGATCATGGATTACCGCGAGAAGGGGAAACATGGCAGCAGTTTCTACGCAATAACGCGCTGAGTTTTCGCCGAGCGCTATTAAGCCATCGAGATGGTGCCAAAGTACATCTAGGAACTCGCCCAACACAAAGCCAATACACCACGATTGAAACCCAATTACAGTTTATGTTGGACAATGGTTTTTCGCTAAAAGCAGGATTGTATGCTTTGAGTGCTGTAGGGCATTTTACGCTAGGGGCGGTGCTGGAACAGCAAGAGCATGTAGCCGCTCAGCGGGACGTCGAGCCTAGTACCGATGAAAATGTGCCACCACTATTGAAAGAAGCATTAGACATTATGGATGGTGATGAGGGGGAATCGGCATTTTTATACGGTTTAACCGCGCTGATTTCAGGGTTGGAAAGCCATAAGTAATGCAAAAAAATACCCCATCATGCAGTGCATTGACGGGGTACTTGCTATCAATTTACTTAGTTAATCAACAATTACAGTGTGAATACACCGATGATTGCGATAACGCTAATGATTGCTGAGCTGCCGTAGAACACCCATTTTGTAGCTGGAACATGCACTTTAAAATCGTGCAGGGTGTGGTGAATACGGTGCATACCGCACCATACAGGCAGAATAATCATCAGTAATAAGAAAATGCGTCCAATAAAGCTTTGGCTAAATGCCATGATGCGCTCATAGCTCAGCATTTCTGGTGCGACACCTAATGGGATTAAAATACCCAGTAAGAGAATGATTGCAGGGCCAATAACGGCGCTCCACATACCACCTGCACCAAATAATCCCCAGAAAATCGGCTCATCGGAACGTTTAGGCGTTAGATTCATCAGATTCTCCTTCGATTAAAATAATAATGCGATTGCTAAAATAGCCGCAGTCACGACTATAGTGAGTGCCCAGAAGCCTTTTACAATTGGCTCATCTGGCAGTTTCTTATCTTTAACAATGATAGCGACAGCTTTTGGCGCCAGTTTGAACCACGTTGTGGTATGCAGCAGCGTCGCAGCCAGTGTCACAATGTTAATGATCAGAATGATTGGGTTACTTAAGAACCCAACAAAGCCCGCCCATGATTCAGGTCCATTTTTCAGAGCAAATACGCCGTACAGGACTAAAATACTGAACCAAACCTGAAGCACGGAAGTACTTTCACGCATGATGTAAAAGCGGTAGAAACCCAGCTTTTGCCACCAGTCGCCTTTCATTTCCCTGACATAGGGTTTACGTTTAGTTGTCATGACTTCAATTCTCCTTATCGTGGCTTCAGCATGGCGATAACAAAGTCTTGCGCACTCGCAACTTTACCTTGTTGGATAGCCGCCGCCGGGTCGACATGCTTAGGACAGACTTCAGAGCAGTAACCTACAAACGTACAGCTCCATACACCGTTGTCACCATTTAATAATGGCATACGCTCTTTCGCGCCGTGGTCACGGTTATCGAGGTTGTAGCGCTCTGCTAAGGTGATTGCCGCAGGGCCTAAGAACTCAGGGTTCAGACCAAACTGTGGACACGCTGCATAGCACAGACCGCAGTTAATACAGCCAGAGAACTGATGATATTTCTCCATTTGAGCTGGAGTTTGCTTGTTCGGACCGTCAGAAGGTTTGCGATCATTACCAATAATGTAAGGTTTGATAGCTTCTAAACGCTCGATAAAGCTTGTCATATCAACAACAAGGTCACGCTCGATAGGGAAGTTACCCAGTGGCTCGACTTTAATTCCTTGCGGATAGTCACGCAGGAATGTTTTACAAGCCAGTTTAGGAACATTGTCCACCATCATGCCGCAAGAGCCGCAGATAGCCATACGGCAAGACCAACGGTAAGACAGGTCTGGCGCGAGGTTATCTTTGATGTAGCCCAAAGCATCTAACAAAGAGGTTTGCTCGTCATAAGGGACATCATAAGTCACTAAATGGGGTTCATTGTCCGTTTCTGGGTTGAAACGCATGATCTCCATTTTTAAGTGTTTCATATCATCCATTAGCTTGCTCCTTATTCGCCTTATCTTGAGCTGCCCCTTCAGCACCATACACACGTTTCGCTGGTTGTGATTTAGTGATTTTCACATCAGAGTACTCAAGGCGTGGTGCACCTTCTGGGTTATAGAATGCCAGAGTATGTTTCAGGAAGTTGACGTCATCACGCTCAGTGCAACCTTCGTCAAGACGTTGGTGCGCACCGCGAGACTCTTTACGGTTAATCGCAGAGTGAGCCATACATTCCGCCACGTCTAAGCCAAAGCCTAATTCGATGGTGTACAGTAAGTCAGTGTTGAAGACGCTGCTATGGTCAGTGATTTCAACATGCTTGAAGCGCTCTTTCAGCTCTGCCAGTTTATCAACAGTTTTCTGCATTAATTCAGGTGTACGGTAGATACCGCAACCTTCTTCCATCGAAATACCCATTTCATCACGGATTTTCGACCAGCTTTCTTTACCTTTTTGGTTCAGAAGTTTTTGCAGGTCATTTTCGATATCACGAGTACGTGCTTCGATAGCGCTTGCATTTGCAGGGGTAGCTTCAGCAGCATGACGTGCCGCTTCTTCACCTGCTAAGCGACCAAATACCACTAATTCTGCCAGTGAGTTAGAACCTAAACGGTTTGCGCCGTGTAAGCCAACAGATGAACATTCACCCACCGCGAACAGACCTTTAATACGAGTTTCGGTGCGTTGGTCAGTTTCAATACCACCCATGGTGTAGTGAGCTGTTGGACGAACAGGAATTGGTTCGTTTACAGGGTCAACACCCACGTAAGCTTTTGCCAGCTCACAGATAAATGGTAGACGTTCATGCAGTTTTTCAGCACCTAAGTGACGTAGATCCAGATACACAACATCACCACGGTGAGTACTGATGGTGCGACCTGCACGCCATTCGTGCCAGAATGCTTGTGAAACTTTGTCACGAGGACCCAGTTCCATATATTTGTTTTCTGGTTTACCCAGTGGCGTTTCAGGGCCCATGCCGTAGTCTTGAAGATAGCGATAGCCATCTTTGTTGACTAAGATACCGCCTTCACCACGACAACCTTCAGTCATCAGGATACCGGAACCTGGCAGGCCTGTTGGGTGATATTGAACGAATTCCATATCACGTAATGGCACACCATGACGCAGTGCCATACCCATACCGTCACCGGTTACGATACCGCCGTTGGTGTTATAGCGGTAAACACGACCCGCACCACCTGTTGCCATAACAATAGCATTGGCACGAATTTGAACTTTCGTACCTTCCATCATGTTCAGAGCAACCAGACCACGCGCCTGACCTTCGTCCACAATGATGTCGAGAACAAAGTGCTCGCCGAAACGTTGGATTTGAGGATATTTTAATGAAGTTTGGAACAGGGTATGCAGCATGTGGAAGCCAGTCTTATCGGCTGCGAACCAAGTACGTTCAATTTTCATCCCACCGAAACGGCGAACGTTAACTGAACCATCTGGTTTACGGCTCCAAGGGCATCCCCATTGTTCCAGCTGGGTCATTTCTGTTGGGCAGTGTTCGACGAAATAATCGACGACATCTTGCTCACACAGCCAGTCACCACCAGAAACGGTATCATTAAAATGATAGTCATAGGAATCATGGGCTTGAGTAACTGCTGCTGATCCCCCCTCTGCGGCCACGGTGTGACTACGCATTGGGTAAACTTTTGAGACCAGAGCAATCTTGATATTGGGATTTGCTTCAGCAGCAGCAATTGCTGCACGTAAGCCTGCGCCCCCGGCCCCGATAATCGCTAAATCGGCATTGAAGGTTTGCACTGCGCTTCTCCATTGTTCAAGTGTAAAGTGTTAAATTAATAAATTCTTTTAAATACTTTTAGTGCTTAGCTATTTCAGTTTCGGTTTGCCTTTAGGCAAATCTGCAAAGAATCTTTTTTTAATCGTAAATATATAATAGCTAATAACGACTTATTATGTTGGGAATTATAACGAATAGTGGCGGGGATAAATTTGATATAGAAAGGTGTTTTGGGTGATATTACCCCTAAAGTGTGATCTGCGTCTTCTTTTTGTAAATTGTTTTTGGGTGTCAAGAAATTGCAGAGAAACCGAAAATAATAAAAAGGAATTTCAAATAATTATCATTAAATTTAACGGAATTCCTAGCATTTAAAACCAACTAAAATCGTCAGGTTTTTCTTTCTAACAGTGGATAATCTGGTGTTCCTCGAGGAAATTCTAGAATCATATCGAAGATAAAATTGCGAAAGAGTTCACTGTTTAGAAAGTCGCTTAATTTTTAATGCTAAAAAACAGATTTAAATTGTATCAATAAGGTGAGTAGTGAAGTTTGGTTTTAACATTTGCATCACAAGCGATAAGAAAAAATCATGTTTTTGTTTTTTTTTAACCAAATGTTAAAAGTTAATAATAAAGCTTTTTTGCCTAATCGTATAAAGCAGGAGATAATCACATCATCTTTTCTCGCCTTGAATCATATCCCCTATCGATACTCAGATAGCGCATAATATCCACAATATTCCATTGTGTGTTAAGGGGGAGGTGAGTACACTGCACGACTAAGTTTATTTTGGAGTTATTTTAATGAGTGAAGTAGCGAATTGGCTGCCTACAGCCCCCATCGCTAACCTGTTACAGCGCGCAAAAATTGTTGCGGAAATCAGACGTTTTTTCGCTGATCGCTGTGTACTTGAGGTAGATACACCCGCAATGAGTCAGGCCACAGTGACTGACATTCATCTTGTTCCATTTGAAACTCGCTTTGTGGGACCTGGCGCGGCTCAGGGGATCAATTTATATTTGATGACTAGCCCTGAATACCATATGAAGCGCTTACTGGCAGCGGGAAGTGGGCCTATCTATCAAATGTGCCGCAGTTTCCGTAATGAAGAAGCGGGAAGACACCATAACCCTGAATTTACGATGCTGGAATGGTACCGCCCACACTTTGACATGTATCGCTTAATCAATGAAGTGGATGACCTTCTGCAACAAGTGCTGGAATGCGAAAGTGCCGAGCTACTCTCTTATCAGCAAGCATTTTTACGCCACTTAGATATTGACCCGCTCTCTGCGGAAAAAAGCGAGCTACGCGAAGTGGCTGCCCGCTTAGATTTAAGCAATGTGGCGGACAATGAAGAAGACCGCGACACCTTATTGCAACTACTGTTTACCATGGGCGTGGAGCCACACATTGGTAAAGAGAAGCCTGCGGTGGTTTACCACTTCCCTGCAACGCAAGCGTCATTAGCGGTAATTAGCACAGAAGATCACCGTGTAGCCGAACGTTTTGAAGTCTATTTTAAGGGCATGGAGCTGGCGAATGGCTTCCATGAACTGACCGATGTGGGCGAACAGCGCCAACGTTTTGAGCAAGATAACCGCAAGCGTGCTGCAATGGGTTTACCCGTTCAACCGATTGATGAAAACTTGCTTGCAGCGCTTGAGCACGGTTTACCGGCATGTTCCGGTGTGGCTGTTGGTGTTGATCGCTTAATCATGCTGGCACTGAATGCCGAACGAATCAGTGATGTGATTGCATTCCCTGTGACGATTGCTTAGTACTGCGATAGTGCATGTCAAAAGAGAAAATCCCAGCAAGGCTGGGATTTTTTATATCGTTCAAACTTCTATTTTACTTCTGTTTTTGCTGTTCTAAAAACTTAACCCCTAAATCAGGGAAGTCGGTAAAGGCACCATCAACGTCCGCTTGGTTATAAATAATGTCATATAACTGCTGACCATCTTTCGCGTACTTAGGCAGTTTATCCACACGGATAGTAAATGGATGCACCGCCATATGGTTCGCGTGAGCTTCCTTCACCATACCGTTCACTTTGATATTGGTTGGCGTAGAATCTTCGCTAATGAGCATATGATAGTCAGGGCCAATACCATCTGCGTAGGTTGCAATTTCTTTCATTGCACCCGGCTTCATCATCCAATCATAGTTATAGTTCACCCAAGTACCGTCTGGCTTCTGCTCTTGCGTCTCTTCCCAATCGGTGTAAGCGATTAATTGGATCAGTTTTAAATCCATTCCCATTTCTGGCATCAGTTTTGTTTTGATGCGTTTTAGGTCAATCGGGTCGAAAGATTGCAGATAAACGTTAGAATCTTTGTTGGTATAGCCATACTCTTTCAGGACTTCTAAGGTTTTCTTGGTGATATCTTTGCCTTCTTGTTGATGGAACCAAGGGGCTTTAATTTCAGGATAGATACCGATATTTTTACCCGTTGATTTGTTCAAACCTTGAATAAATTCAATCTCTTCTTGGAAGGTGTGGACACGGAAATCAGATTTACCCATAGGGAAACGGTTTGGATAGCTTTGGACTTTTTTGCCATCAACAATGTCGAAACCTTCCGTGAATTTCAGAGACTTAATTTCTGGTAGGGTAAAGTCAATGGCATAGTAGCGACCATCTTTACGTGCGCGATTTGGAAACTTATCCGCTACGTCAGTGACGCGATCCAGATAGTGGTCATGAAGAACAACCAGCTCATTATCTTTGGTCATCACTAAATCTTGTTCGAGGAAATCCGCACCTTGCGCATACGCCATCGCTTTCGCTGGAAGGGTATGTTCAGGTAAATAACCGCTTGCACCACGATGGGCAATCACCACTTTACCTGCCGTTTCGGCAGCCGCAGACACTGACATCACTAAGACCATACTTGCGACTAATGTTTTTAATTGAAAATTCATCAGTAAATCTCCTTGGTAATCATTCTTTGTAAGTAAAGAACTTGTAGGTAAACAGTTTTATAGGTAGATAAATTTATAGATAAATACTTTTGCAGATATAAAATGGTGCCAATAACAAATTTTGGGAAAAAAAATGGGTTATATCCTTTTCTTGATATAACCCATCAATCTAGCTAATCAACTCAACATAAGCGGTCGCTTATTGGTTTTTAGCAAGTTCACGTTTATGTTTACTTTCGCTCAGCATAACGATGAACAGTAAAACAACGGCCAGTGCAGAACCACCGATCATCACAGCAAAACCGCCGTTCCAACCGAAGTAGTCAACGGTATAACCGACGATAGCACTTGCGGCAACAGAACCACCAAGATAACCGAATAAACCAGTGAAGCCTGCGGCGGTACCCGCTGCTTTCTTAGGTGCAAGTTCAAGAGCGTGCAGACCAATCAGCATGACAGGGCCATAGATTAAGAAACCGATAATCAACATACATGCCATATCAACGCCTGGGTTACCCGCTGGGTTCATCCAGAAGACGATAGTTGCAATAGTCACTAAGGTCATGAAGAACACGCCTGTCGCACCACGGTTACCACGGAAGACTTTATCCGACATCCAACCGCACAGCAGCGTTCCTGGAATACCCGCATATTCATACAGGAAGTAAGCCCATGAGGATTTATCCATTGTGAAGTGTTTAACTTCGCGCAGGTAAGTTGGTGACCAGTCTAGAACACCGTAACGCAGTAAGTATACGAACACGTTAGCGATAGCAATCATCCACAGAAGTTTGTTAGGGAATACATACTTCATGAAGATAGCTTTAGCGGTTAATTCTTCTTCATCAGAGGCTTTATAGTCTGTTGGATAGTCGTTTTTGTACTCTTCAATCGGTGGCAGACCACAAGATTGCGGAGTATCACGCATTAATGCGAAGGCAATCATTGCCACTAAAATAGCCGCGAATGCTGGCATATACAGCGCAGCTTTCCAGTCGTTAAACCATGCCATACCTAACAGGAACAGTAATGGAGGCAGACCACCGCCGACGTTATGCGCACAGTTCCAAACAGAGACGATTCCGCCACGTTCTTTTTGTGACCACCAGTGAACCATGGTACGTCCGCAAGGAGGCCAACCCATACCTTGGAACCAACCACATAAGAATAACAACACGAACATGATCATGATGCTAGACGTTGCCCATGGTACGAAGCCCATGAATATCATGACAAGTGAAGCGAGGATCAAACCTGCCGGTAAGAAGTACCGAGGGTTAGCACGGTCAGAAAATGAGCCCATGATAAATTTGGAGAAACCATAGGCGATTGAAATCCCAGATAATGCGAAACCAAGGTCACCTTTAGAGAAACCTTGTTCAACGAGATAAGGCATTGCGAGGGCGAAGTTCTTTCTAACTAAGTAGTATGCTGCGTAACCGAAGAAAATCCCCAGGAAAATCTGCCAACGTAATTTACGATAGACGGGGTCTATTTTATCCGCTGGCAGCCTCTCGATATGAGCGGCGGGTTTAAACATGCGTAACATAAAGCCTCCGATGGCATGTCAGTAGTTATATGCTCTTCATTTCACATATGTTGTGAAGTTGTTGAGCGTTTATTATGGGAGAAGTAACAAAAACGAAAATAATCGAGTTTCTTTAAGCGCTTTTATTTTCTAATTGCGCTAAATCTTAATCGTTAAAAAACATTTTATCTGTAATCTAACGCACAATTATTGATTTTGTTTATCTGGCTGCATAGTTAATGCGATTTGTGAATAGAATGGAACTAAAATTGTGAATTATTTTGTGAGGGTTATCACGCTTCCGCGCTTTGATGTGCCTAATTTGTACTTTTGACTTTCGTTTTTGTTCCTTATCAAACATTGAGCGCTTTTTTGAGCTTATATTAACTATAGACTATAAAAATAGAAACTATACTTATCGAATAGTGAAGATTGATTAACGTGAGGAATGCGACATGAATGGCTCATCTGTGACTGAAACGGATGTCATCATTATCGGTGGTGGCGCAACAGGTGCAGGTGTCGCTCGTGACTGCGCTCGCCGTGGATTAAAAGCAGTTTTGCTAGAACGGCATGATATTGCGACAGGTGCAACAGGGCGTAACCATGGCTTGCTACACAGTGGTGCTCGTTATGCCGTGACAGATAGTGAATCGGCAAGAGAGTGTATAGAAGAAAACAAAATTCTTAAGCGTATTGCCCATCATTGTATTGAAAAAACCGATGGACTCTTTATTACCCTACCTGAAGATAGTCTCGAATATCAGCAGCAATTTATCACCGCTTGCCAATCCGCTGGCATCGATGCTCAAGCGATTGATCCCGCGGAAGCTATTCGCTTAGAGCCTTCAGTTAACCCGCGTTTAATTGGTGCGGTTCGCGTGCCTGATGGTACTGTCGACCCATTCCGTCTAACCGCTGCAAATATGCTCGATGCGCGCGAACATGGCGCTAAAGTGCTGACTTACCATGAAGTGATTGGCTTGATCCGCCAAGGGGATAAAGTCAGCGGCGTGACGGTTTATGACCATCAAGCTAAGCGCCAATATGATATTCATGCACAAATCGTGGTGAATGCTGGCGGAATTTGGGGACAGAAAATTGCCGAATACGCCGATCTGAAAATCAAAATGTTCCCAGCGAAAGGGGCATTACTTATTTTAGGTCACCGTCTTAACAATATGGTGATCAACCGCTGTCGTAAACCGGCAGATGCGGACATTCTGGTTCCGGGGGATACCATTTCTCTGATTGGTACTACGTCAACGCACATCGAATATGACCAAATCGATAATATGTATGTGACACCAGAAGAAGTGGATATTTTGATCCGCGAAGGTTCTATGTTGTCACCAGCATTAGCGACAACGCGCATTTTACGCGCGTATGCGGGTGTTCGCCCATTAGTGGCGAGTGATGATGACCCTTCTGGTCGTAACGTAAGCCGCGGTATCGTGTTACTCGACCACGCAAAACGCGATGGTTTAGATGGTTTCATTACCATTACGGGCGGTAAGTTAATGACTTATCGCTTAATGGCGGAATGGGCGACCAATAAAGTCTGTGAAAAATTGGGTGTCACAACCCCATGCACGACGGCGGAAGCACCACTGCCGGGCTCTCAACACAGTGCAGAAGAAGCGCTGCGTAATGTGGTCTCTATCCCTGCACCTATTCGCGGTTCTGCGGTTTATCGTCACGGTGATAGAGCGTCTGCGATCCTCAGTGCCGACCGTTTAGATAAAAGCTTAGTGTGTGAGTGTGAAGCGGTGACGGCAGGTGAGGTTCGTTATGCGGTGGAATCTTTAACTGTGAATAACTTGCTTGATTTACGTCGTCGTACCCGTGTGGGTATGGGTACGTGCCAAGGTGAACTTTGTGCTTGCCGCGCGGCGGGATTACTCAATCGTTTTAACGTCACTACACCACATGAAACCGAGCAGCAGCTGGGGCACTTCTTAAATGAGCGTTGGAAAGGGGTGAGACCAATTGCTTGGGGGGATGCTTTGCGTGAAAGCGAGTTTACCAGTTGGGTGTATCACGGATTATGTGGCATGAATGAAAGTACATTGAGCCAGCCTGCTCAGAAGGAGGCAGAGAATGAAATATGATGCAGTAGTGATGGGCGGAGGCCTTGCCGGTCTTATCTGTGGAATTCGTCTGACTCAATCAGGACTTTCTTGTGCCATCGTGAGTGCAGGGCAGAACGCACTGCATTTCTCGTCGGGTTCATTGGATTTATTAACGCATCTTCCTGATGGTACTCAAGTCGAGCAACCGCTGTCTATGTTGGAAGCGCTAGAACAACAAGCACCGAGTCATCCGTACAGTTTGATTGGGGCAGAAAAAGTCGCTGAGCTGGCTCAATTGGCACAGACTACACTACAGCAAGCAGGGCTACATCTAAAAGGTTCTTGCGAAGAAAATCATTACCGTATTACGCCGTTAGGCCATAAGCGAATGACATGGCTCAGTCCTGAATCGGTGCCAACAACTGCACTTCATCAACCGATGGAATTAGGCAAAATTGCGGTTGTGGGCATTGAAGGTTTTCTCGATTTTCAACCGCAAATGGTGGCGGATGAGTTGGATCGCCAAGGATTAGAAGCTGAGGCGTGCTATGTCCACTTGCCACTGCTTGATCGTTTAAGAGAAAACCCAAGCGAGTTCCGAGCGATTAACGTAGCGCGCTGGTTAGATAGACCTGAAAATATGGCGCAAATCGTGGAAGAAATTGCACCATTAGTCGCCAACGCGGATGCGGTGTTTATGCCTGCGTGTATTGGTCTTGACAGTGAAGAACCAATGTTAGAGTTGCAGAAACGCTTAGGTAAGCCGCTATTTTTACTGCCAACATTACCGCCATCTTTATTAGGTATCCGCCTTCATGAAATGCTATTACGCCAGTTCCGCCGTCAAGGTGGGATCATGATGCCGGGTGATAAAGTCACTTCCGTCAATTTCGTGGGGTCACGTATTGAATCTGTGCAAACCCGTAATCACGGCAATATTTCATTGAAAGCTAAACATTTTGTGTTGGCGACGGGAAGTTTCTTTAATAACGGCTTGGTCGCGAAATTTGACCAAGTGTATGAACCCTTGATGCATTTGGATTTAGGCGAAATCGGCGACCGCGCCAAATGGACGAACAAAGAGTTCTTTGCTTCCCAACCGTATATGGCGTTTGGTGTACAAACCGATGAAAATTTACGCGGTAAAAAACACGGTGAAACCATCGAAAACCTGTATGTTGCGGGTGCAGTATTAAGCGGGTTTGATCCGCTGACTCAAGGTTGTGGCGCAGGGGTTTCACTGGTCAGTGGCTTATATGCCGCGAATGAAATCGTGAATGAATTTGCTAAAGATAAAGCCATGCAGGCGGAGGTGGCGCAATGAGTATTCAAGATGCAAGCTTTGAAAGCTGTATAAAGTGCACCGTTTGTACCACCTATTGCCCAGTGGCAAAAGCGAACCCTCTGTATCCGGGACCAAAACAAGCGGGTCCTGATGGTGAGCGTTTACGCTTAAAAGATCCGATGATGTACGATGATGCATTGAAATTCTGTACCAACTGTAAGCGTTGTGAAGTAGCCTGCCCGTCTGATGTGAAGATAGGCGACATTATCGCGCGCGCTCGTAATACCTATAGCCAGCAGAAACCGAAACTGCGTGATGCGATTTTAAGCCATACAGACATCATGGGCTCTTTATCGACCCCATTTGCCCCTGTAGTCAACACCATTACAGGCTTAAAACCCGTTCGCCAAATTCTGGATAAAGCCCTTAAAATTGACCATCGCCGTGAGCTACCGAAATACTCATTCGGGACTTTCCGTCGTTGGTACGGTAAACAAGCCGCAGAGCAGGCGAAATTTGAGGAACAGGTGGCATTCTTCCACGGCTGTTACGTGAACTATAACCATCCACAATTGGGTAAAGATTTAATCAAAGTTTTCAACGGGATGAATATCGGTGTTCAGCTGTTAAAACGTGAAAAATGTTGTGGTGTGGCACTGATCGCAAACGGATTTATGAAGCAAGCGAAACGCCAAGCGAATGTGAATTTGGAATCACTCCAAGAGACGATTCTGGAGAAACATATTCCCGTCGTGGCGACCTCATCGACCTGCACATTTACCATTCGTGATGAATATACCCATGTGCTGGATGTCGATACCTCTGAGATGCGCGATAACATTGAGCTAGCGACCCGCTATATTTATCGTCTGCTGGAAGAAGGGCGTGAACTGAAACTGAAACACACACCATTAAAAGTGGCTTATCACACACCATGCCATATGGAAAAAATGGGTTGGACGTCCTACACCCTTGAGCTGATTAAGCGTGTACCGGGTGTTGAGCTGATTGTTTTAGATTCACAATGTTGTGGTATTGCAGGAACTTACGGGTTCAAAAAAGAGAACTACGAAGTTTCCCAAGGTATTGGGGCTGGGCTGTTCCGTCAAATTGAAGAGAGCGGTGCGGATATGGTGATCACTGACTGTGAAACCTGTAAATGGCAAATTGAAATGTCCACCAGTAAGAAATGTGAACACCCAATTTCACTACTGGCTCGCGCGCTAGAATAATCAATTGTTGTGTTGAGTAATGTGAAAAGTAGTTAGGTATTAATCAAGTTAACCCCTTGGGAGATAAGTGATGGCTTATCTCCCTTTTTTATCTCAGTGCTGCGGGGATAATTGTTTCTTACTGGCGGTAGCGAAGAAAGTCTTCAAAATAAAGTTCAGTAATAAACCATAAGCTGGCAAGAAGAAAAGCATACAAATTAATAACTTGAAGACGTAATCAACGAGAGCGATTTCCATCCAGTTTGCTGCCATAAACGGGTCGCTGCTTTGATAAAACGCGATAAAGAAGAACGCGATAGTATCAATCAAGTTACCAAAAAACATGGCGCAGGCGGGTGCTACAAACCAGCGTTTGTTTTGGCGCAGGCGGTTAAATACGCTGACATCCAAGATTTGGCCGAGGACATATGCCATAAAACTTGCTGCCGCGATACGCGCAACAAACAGGTTAAATGTCATGATAGCCGCGAAACCTTGCCATTCTCCTTGGAAAAACAGAGCAGAAATTACATACGAAATTAATAATGCTGGTAACATGACCGCAGTGATAATTCGACGAGCTAATGGCGCACCATAGATGCGAACCGTTAAGTCCGTAGCAAGGAAAATAAAGGGAAAGGTAAACGCACCCCAAGTGGTATGAAACCCAAAAATATTAATGGGTAACTGAACCAAGTAGTTGCTGGATGTAATAATTAAAATATGAAATAACGATAGCCAAATTAACGCAGTGGCTTTTTGCTGCGGAGTAAACGTAAACATATTGTACCTTTTTAGTGGCAATGGGGTGAGGGAACCCATGAATAACATCCCTAAATTGGGAAGAGCGCATCATACTCTCGTTGCGCAACAAAATCAAAACTGTTCATCCACTGCGCGTGGCTTTACAATAAGCGCATTGATGACCAAGAGAATGTGGTGTTATGTCTGACTTATTTTCTAATCCAACGAAAACCCTTGATACGCTAGGGCTACGCTGCCCTGAACCTGTGATGCTGGTGCGTAAAACCGTTCGCAATATGGCGGACGGAGATACGCTGTTAATCATTGCAGATGACCCCGCTACCACCCGCGATATTCCTGGTTTTTGCCGTTTTATGGAACACGAACTGCTGGCGGTTGAAGCGGAGAATGCACCGTATCGTTATTTATTGCGCAAAAAAGCCAGCGGCCTGTAATACCTAGTCAGCGGCATTGATGAGAGATAGCCTTTTTGCTTCGCAGGAGGCTATTGTTGATGGGCGATCCATAAGAGCTTGAATTTCACTGAGTGATAATTCAGTGATTTTACTGATAGTTTCTATGTTTAAGCCAAGTTGTAGTGCATTTAAGGTTATCTCTTGTTGGCAGATGGCTTTACCTACTTTGAGCGCTGTTTGTAGTCCCACTGTGAATTCTTCCTCAAATCCTTCTACAAATCCTTGTGCAAATCCTTTCTTATATCCTTCATATCTTAAACGTGTGGCAATATTCATAACTATTTATCCCCGATGCTTACATAATTTGTTGTTTAATTAAGGGCTTGAATTTCACTGTCTGATAACCCAGTGAGTTTGCGGATAACGTCAATGCTTAAACCAAGTTGTAAGCTCTTTAATACAACCTGTTGTAAGGTTTCTTCTTTTCCTTTTTCTTTTCCTTCGTTTTTTAACCGCTGTGCAATATTCATAATAGTTTCTCGATGGTTTTCGGCTTGGTCGATTAATGTCTCGACAATGTATGTGTAGTAGGGTGAATCCATGATGATAAATAAGTAATTCAAGATAGTGATCACATCATCTTTGTCATTATAGTGGCTGTTTAATATTTGAACGAAGTGCTCAGTGACTCTCTGGTGGTCATTTCGTAGTTTTTTATGTTTCATTGCGAGTTCCATCACAGCGATTTTGCGGTGACTAACTATTTCGGTATCCTCAACTACGGTGATGTCCACCAACGGGAAAGGGCTGCTATACAGATCATGAGCTATTTCAGCGTGGGGCAAGCATTGTGTCCATGTACCTTCATAAGGATAGGGGGATGTTTCCCCATGATAAAACAGAATGGGGACAACGAGCGGTAAGGTTTTATGCCCTTGCTGTAGATGTTGATTCATTGCCATAAACGCGTAGTGCATTAAACGCCAGCCCATCAACTTGTCAGGTGTCGACTGATGTTCGACTAACAGATAGATATAACTACCCCTCGTTTTTGTTTGAACAGAATAGAGAACATCGGAAAACCGGGTTCTCAATTTGCTATCAATAAAAGCTGAATTAATGAGGGTAAGCGTATCGAAATCGCACAAGCGTTCAATGTGTTCAGGTAAATGAAGCTCAAAGAAATCTCGGGCATTACTCTGCTTTGTCATAAAGCCTTTAAAGGCGGCATCATGGGGTATTGAACTTGCATTATTAGTCATATCCACGCTCAGCAAATGTTGTCAATGACCGAGATATTACCCAATATTTCTGTGTGCGGGAGAAAAGTTAGTCTTAAATTCAGTTGGTGAATGGTTTGTGTAACTCTTTGCTATAACTGATTATTTTAGATTTCTTTCGCATAAAAAAACGCCGTAATGATGACCATTACGGCGTTGAGATATCAAACTAAAGAAAGGCTATTTTTTGATTTCGGGCAACTTAACGCGCAGTAAGCGAACCGCGTTGGCTGTGACTAATGCCGTGGCGCCAGAATCCGCTAACACAGCAACCCATAACCCAGTGATACCTAACAAGCTCGTTACCAAGAAAACGGCTTTTAAGCCTAAGGCGATAGTGATGTTCTCGCGGATGATCTTCCGTGTGGCTCTGGATAATGCGACGATTTCAGGTAATCCAGTCAAACGGTTATGGGTTAAAGCGGCATCCGCAGTTTCTAAAGCAACGTCAGTACCGCCACCCATTGCAACACCAATGCTTGACGCTTTCATGGCTGGAGCATCGTTGATACCGTCACCTACCATCATGGTGTTGTGATCGCGATTAAGCTCCATCACCGCGGTGACTTTATCTTCTGGTAATAATCCTGCACGGAACTCCATGCCTAGCTGATTTGCGATGGCGCTGGCGGCACGTGGGTTATCACCTGTTAGCATCACGGCATTAACATTCAGTGATTTCAACATAGCCATTGCATCAGCAGCATCGCCACGTAAGGTATCCTGCAGGGCGGTTAAGCCGATAACTTGGTCATCTTCTAACGTGACGACAACCGTTTTACCTTGCGCCTCTAACGCTTCTACTTTCGCTTGCCATTGGCTGCTTAATGGAGGCTCAACCCTTGATGGTGCGCTGACTAACACTTGTTTACCATTAAAAGAGCCTTCAACCCCTTTACCTGCTAGTGCTTTACGCTCTAACGCTTCTTCAACAGTGATAGATAACTCTTCAGCTTTGTTGACGATAGCTTTAGCCAGTGGGTGATGAGAGCCGACTTCAACTGATGCAGTGATACGAATTAACTCGCTTTCACTCAGACCTTCAACGGGAACGATATCGGTGACGTGTGGTTTGCCTTCCGTTAGTGTGCCCGTTTTATCCAGTGCAATTGTAGTGACAGTTCCCAATTGTTCTAATGCAGCACCACCTTTAATTAAAGCTCCACGGCGAGTGGCGGTTGCCAGTGCTGAGGTGATTGCTGCAGGGGTTGAGATAACCAATGCGCAAGGGCAACCAATTAACAACAGAGTCAAACCACGGTAAATCCAAGTATCCCATGCTGCACCGAAGAACATTGGCGGGATCACTATCACTAAGGCCGAAATCAGCATGATAATTGGAGTATAGATGCGGCTGAAGCGGTCAATAAATCGCTCAATTGGCGCACGACGCTCTTCTGCTTCTTCAATCAGTTGCAAGATGCGGTCGATAGCATTTTGACCTTGCTCTGATACCACTTCCATTTGTACGGCTTTATCGACAGACAAACAGCCCGCAGCCACTTTTTCCCCAGCACTGCGTTCTACAGGGACGGATTCACCCGTTAATGCGCTTTCATCAAAACTCGCAAATCCTGCAACCAGCACCGCATCGGTTGGTAATCGACCACCTGGTGCAATTTCAATGATGTCACCAGGGCGTAACTGTGCCACAGGAACTGACGTTTTTTGTCCATCCTTGATAAGCACGGCATCTTCAGGGACTAAAGCCATGAGTGCGCTAACACCTCGGCGAGCGCGTCCCGCAGAGTAGGACTCAAGCATTTCACCCAGCATAAACAGCAAGATAACCATGGCGGCTTCTTCAGTTGCTTGGATGAAAATCGCCCCTACAGCGGCAACGGTCATCAAGGTTTCAATTGCAAATGGTGTACCAGTACGAATCAAACGTAACGATTTACGCGCGATAGGGTATAACCCAAATAACGTGGTTAGGATAAACGCCACGTTACCTAGCTGTGGATTAACAAACTCAAGTCCCCAGCTGATTGCCATCAGGATAGCTAAAATGATGACGGGCTTCGCTTCACTCAATAAGCTGGGTGGCGGTGCTGATGTTGCACTCGCGCTACCCACATCATGTAGTTCGTAACCTGCGGCTTCAACAGTTGAACGAACGACGGCAGTGACGTCTTTGTCAGCGTCCACGACGAGTTTTTCAGTGGCAAAGAGGACTTTGGCTTGAGCGACTTCGCGAATTTGGGAAATCGCGTTTTCGATTTTAGCCGCGCAGCTTGGGCAGTCCATCCCGCGTACAATCCAGCTAAAACGCTGTTTAGCGGTTTGGGTAGGCTCTACGTCATCATTTGCAGCGGATGTTGAGCTGCAGCAGCTACCATGTTGATGGGATTTTTCATCGTCATCATCATGAGCATGATTTTTGTCATCGCCATGATGATGTTCATGGGATGATGCGTCATGGCTCACAGCTTTGCTATTCTCTACGGCTGCGGATGTGCAAGTGTTTCCTGAGCAGCAAGACGTGCTGTGTGCATGGGTATCTTTATGAGAGTGTGAGTGCATAAGCGCCCCCTTTTTCTAGATGCGTTTTTAACCATGTTCTCTAATTAAGGTTAAGTCTACACTTTGGAGTAGACTCTAGAGTCAAATGAAAAAGGGGAAGCCAATTGATAAAATTCTCAAATAGCACGTTTTATCAATTGGTGGGGAATTATAAATAAATGGCGCGAACAATAAAGAACTGACCGAGGAAGTAGAATGCGGCTACAACTGCTTTAGAGGCTTTGAATGGAAAACGGAAATGGGCAATTAGCCAGATGCAGTGAGATAAAAACAGCATAGAAGCGCCCACCATAATCGAGAAATTAAATTCTCGACCTAAGCCAAAGTATTGGTCTCCTGCCACCCACATCATAATCATGCTCATAATAATAGAGGCGAAAACTACAGGCTGTTGGCTTTCCAGTTTTCCCCAAATCAGCACCAAGGTGACGGCTGCGATAGCGATAGGGACGATAAGCCAAGGCAGATACAGACCAAAGTTGAATTGCATTCCAAAGCTAATGGTGTAGACCAAATAGCTTAAGAACATGAGCCCCAAAGAAGTAAGCAAGTGCTCACTAGAAAACATTCTCGAAAGGTCGGCAACTAAGGAAAGCGCCAAACCGCCTAAAATCAGATAGGTTTGCGCATTTAAGTCGTCAGAACTCCATCCCCAGAATAGTAGAAGAAGTAAAGTGATAGGGCGGAATAACCAACGTTGCCACTCAGGACCACGATAGGCTGCATCAACGTACAGCCAGCCAGAAAATAAAACAGCGAGGAATGGCCAACTAATCATACACATATCCTTAAGAGTTTCTGGAAAAGAGAAATCACCAAGAGCGATTAAATATAAATGAACTATACCGTGTCTCGCATAAATTGTATGGCGTTTATCTGCAATTTGAGCGATAGAGGGTATATACTTATGATAATTCTAAGCTAAATATATAAATTATGAATAAGCCAATTCTCTTAATTATTGTTCTTGCGATTATCGCCGTGTTAGCCACTAAGCGTTTTTTTGACCAAAAGAAACAAAATGAAATTAACGATAATTCATTACCTGTCAGTCAGTTAGTGCTCGTGAAAGAGAAAAAAGATTACCCTTATCCAAATATGCGTTCTCGGGAGCGCGATGTGGTATCCCCTGAAACTTTTCGCTATGAACTTTATTTTCAGACTCAAGCTTCAGGAGAAACGATTAAGGTGATCGTCAGCGAAGAGCAGTACCAAGGTGTTGAATTGGGTGCTAAAGGTAAGCTAACCCTACAAGGTACGCGATTTATTCGCTTCGAACCCTCTGAATAATCGGTTATTTCTTTTTAGCGGCTTCAATGGCCGCTTTTGTTTTCTTATGCATGGCGAGCATTTCAAATACGCCAAAAAAGAAAATTTTTGTCTGCTGGAGCCCTGTTAGCTTTTGATCTTTCGGTAAGCTAGCTTTCAGGAAAATAGTCTGCAATGCATGCATGAAAATCATAAATACCATTGCGACATCCATAAAATATTTCAATGGCTTAGGGAATGGATGCACAATATTAAAGATCATAAAGCCCCAAACACAAATCATAAGCAGACGTCCGATATTAATCAGCATCTTTTTCTCCCTGCATACTTGATGAATGAACAGATTGACGAATAAACAGACGATACGCAACTTGGCCAGCGACCTTTTCACGGTGTAGCTGCCAGTTTGCGGGAATGTCAGTAAGTGGTAACTCCGCTTCTGACTCTACATAAATCCAGCTTTCATCAGCTAACCACTGATTTTTTTCTAGGAGCGTGATGGTTTCTCCAAGTAGCCCTTTACGAAAAGGAGGGTCGATAAATACCACATCACAAGGCGTTCCTATTTGGCTGAGAACGCTGAGACTGCTGTTATTAATAACGCTCGCATTATCAGCTTCTAAGCGAACTTTGTTCTCACTAAGAAGCTTGGCATTTTGTTTATCAAGTTCAATAAACGTGACGTGCTCGGCAAAGCGAGATAAGGCTTCAAAACCTAAAGCACCGCTACCTGCGAAACAATCAAGACAGCGAGCATCACGGATCACTGGCATTAGCCAATTAAAGAGCGTTTCTTTGATGCGATCTGTGGTGGGACGTAAGCCCTCACTATCGCGTACAGGTAGTTTTCGCCCACGCCACTTACCACCAATGATACGAATTTGCCCCAAGGAGGCTGTTTGTGGTTTTTTTGCCATAATATGTATAGTTGCTTAGTTCATTGAGGAATGTATAAATTATTGGGGACTATTGTAGCGCTTCGGTTTCACGGTTTTAACAGAAAAATAAGAATAAATTGTCAGGATTTTTCTTTCAGATATGTGTTGCTGCGCGATGAAATGATAGACTGCATGTAATTTTATTGCGATTTAATTTTTAAACGCCATGTTTTTACCGCGAGGAGTGTAGTGGCTGATGGCTAAAGATAAGAAAAAAGGCTTTTTCTCATGGTTGGGATTTGGTCGTAAGAATGAAGAAGAAACCCAGCAACCTGATGTCGAACTGAAAAATGATGTTGTTCATGATACTGAGCAACAGGATGCCGCCACAGCAGAAGCTGAGCGTCAACATCAGGCAGAGCTTGATGCAATTAAAGCGGCGGAAGATGAAGCAGAGCGCCAATATCAAGCTGAACAAGATGCGATTACGGCTGCTGCTGAAGAAGCAGAACGCCAGCATAAAGCGCAATTAGAGGCGATGCGCATTGCGGCAGAAAATGCAGAGCAAGAGCGTCAAGCAGCAGAAGAAAAGCGTATAGCAGAAGAAAAAGCGGCTAGAGAAGCGTTAGAAGCCCAGGCTTTACGCCAAGCAGAAGAAGCCGCGGAACGCCAACGTCAAATCGAGCAGGCTGCGATTAAAGCTGCCGAAGAAGAAGTTGAACGTCAGCATCAAGCTGAGTTAGCCGTTATCAAAGCCGCAGAAGAAAAAGCGGAACGTGAATACCAAGCAGCGGAGGCCGCTCGTTTAGCGCAAGAGCAAGCTGATCGCGAACGACAAGAGGCGGAAATCACCCGTCTGGCGGAAGAAGAGGCAGAGCGCCAACGCCAAGCTGAACTCGCTGCTATCAAAGAAGCGGAAGAGAAAGCGGAACGTGAACGCCAAGAGGCGGAAGCGGCTCGCTTAGCGGAAGAAGAAGCTGAGCGTCAGCGTCAAGCTGAACTCGCTGCTATCAAAGAAGCGGAAGAGAAAGCGGAACGTGAACGCCAAGAGGCGGAAGCGGCTCGTTTAGCGGAAGAAGAAGCGGAACGTGAACGCCAAGAAGCGGAAGCGGCTCGCTTAGCGGAAGAAGAAGCTGCTCGTATAGCAGAAGAAGAGGCTGCTCGTATAGCAGAAGAAGAGGCTGAGGCGGCACGTTTAGCAGAGGAAGAAGCAGCTAAAGCTCAGCCAGTTGAGCAAGAGAAACCGAAAAAAGAAGGCTTTTTCAGCCGTCTAAAGAAAGGCTTATTAAAAACACGTCAAAATCTAGGTTCGGGTTTCCTTGGTCTATTCAAGGGCAAAAAAATCGATGACGATCTTTTTGAAGAGCTAGAAGAGCAGTTATTAATTGCGGATGTCGGTGTTGAAACTACCCGTAAAATCATTGATAACTTGACTCAGCACGCTTCCCGTAAAGAGTTAAAAGATGCCGAAGCGTTGTACGGTAAGCTGCGTGAAGAAATGTCTGATATTTTAGCCACGGTAGACAAACCATTAGAGATCGAAGGTAAAAAACCTTATGTTATTCTGATGGTTGGTGTTAACGGTGTGGGTAAAACAACAACAATTGGTAAATTAGCACGTCAGTATCAATCAGAAGGTAAGTCCGTCATGTTGGCAGCGGGTGATACATTCCGTGCCGCGGCGGTTGAACAACTGCAAGTGTGGGGCGATCGTAACAATATTTCAGTTGTTGCTCAGCATACTGGTGCTGATCCTGCTTCCGTGATTTTTGATGCGATTCAATCCGCTCAAGCAAAAGGTGTCGATGTGTTGATCGCCGATACTGCAGGGCGCTTACAAAATAAAGCGCACTTAATGGAAGAATTGAAAAAAATCGTCCGTGTGATGAAAAAGCTTGATGAGTCAGCCCCTCATGAAATTATGCTGACCCTCGATGCGAGCACGGGACAAAATGCGGTTAGTCAGGCTAAAATTTTCAATGACGCCGTAGGTTTAACCGGTATTACACTGACAAAACTCGATGGTACAGCAAAAGGTGGCGTAATCTTCTCAATCGCTGATCAATTCGGTATTCCAATCCGTTACATCGGGATTGGTGAAGGTATTGAAGATTTACGCCCATTTAAAGCCGATGACTTTATCGAGGCTCTATTTGCCCGAGAGGAATAATTTTCGATGATCCGCTTTGAACATGTGAGTAAAGCTTATCGCGGTGGCCGCCAAGCGCTCCAAGGGGTAGATTTCCATCTACGCCCTGGGGAAATGGCATTTTTAACGGGTCACTCAGGCGCAGGTAAAAGTACATTACTTAAACTGATTTGTGGTATTGAGCGCCCAAGCGCGGGTCATATCCTGTTTAATGGTCATGATATCAGCCGACTAAAAGACAGAGAGATCCCTTTTCTGCGCAGACAGATCGGCATGATTTTCCAAGATCACCATCTGTTATTTGACCGCACAGTTTATGACAACGTGGCGATGCCGCTGATTATTTCTGGTGCAAGTAGCGAAGATATTCGCCGACGTGTGAGCGCTGCATTGGATAAAGTCGGTTTGTTGGATAAAGCGAGAAATTTCCCAATCCAACTGTCTGGTGGTGAACAGCAGCGTGTGGGAATTGCGCGTGCAGTGGTGAATAAGCCAACGATGCTTCTCGCGGATGAACCGACAGGTAACCTTGATAACGAGTTATCTGAAGGCATTATGCGTTTATTTGAAGAGTTTAACCGCGTGGGTGTGACCGTATTAATGGCAACCCACGATATTGCGTTGATTGAACGCCGTAATTTGCGTGTATTGACCTTAAGCGAAGGTCGGATGCTTGGAGGTCAACATGGCTAAGGATGTCCGCAAAGCGAAGCCAGAACGTGCCATGCAATCAAAAAGCAAAGCACTCAAAGGCGGCTGGCGTGAGCAGTGGCGCTACTCTTGGCTAAATGCACTGGCTGACATGCTACGTCAACCGCTGGCAACCTTTTTAACTGTGATGGTCATTGCCATTTCATTAGCGTTGCCAAGCCTGTGTTATATCGTTTGGAAGAACGTTTCCCAAGCAGCTGAACAGTGGTACCCGACGCCTCAGTTGACGGTCTATCTGGATAAGTCTCTCGATGAGCAAGGTGGACAAAATGTGGTGACTCAGCTTGAAGCCCTTGATGGTGTTGCTCATGTGAATTACTTATCTCGCGACCAAGCGATATCTGAATTCCGTAGCTGGTCTGGCTTTAGCACCGCATTAGATATGCTAGAAGAGAATCCACTGCCAGCGGTGGCAATTATCACCCCGAAACTGGATTTTGAAGGTTCGAATGCTCTAGCAACACTGCGCGACCGTGTCAGTCAAGTTAACGGCATTGAAGAAGTTCGAATGGATGATAGCTGGTTCTCACGCCTAGCGGCATTAACACGGTTGGTAGGGCAAGTTGCATCAGTGATTGGCATTTTGATGATTGTTTCATTGTTCTTAGTGATTGGTAATAGTGTGCGGTTAAATATCTTTGCCCGTCGCGATACCATCAATGTGATGAAGCTGATTGGTGCTACTGATGGCTTTATCATGCGACCATTCTTGAATGGCGGGGTTGTGTTAGGCGCATTGGGTGCGGTGATCGCCCTCATTATGACATTCTTACTTGTGTGGCAGTTGTCTGATTTAGTGGCGCAAGTAGCAAGTGTATTTGGTACGCAATTCCACATTGAAGGGCTGTTGTGGGAAGAGGCTCTGTTGATTATTCTAATGTCTGCAATTGTGGGCTGGGTAGCAGCATGGCTGGCAACATTACAACACTTACGCCATTTCAGACCTGAATAATTTAATTGTTCCCATCGGTGCTAACTTATTGGTCCCGATGGGAAAAATAAATTTCTACGAACTTCTTTTCTAATTATGTGTCAGATATTGACCTGCGGTTAACTATTCTTGTATATAATTTATTTAACGCGGCTAAGCTGATAGACTACGGTTTGTCTGTATCGAATCTCTCCCATTTCAGTACAATTCATAGAGGATCTTAATGACCAAAGACATGCAATCATTAGCGCTTGTTCCACAAGGAAGTATTGAAGCTTACATGCGAGCTGCCAATGCTTACCCGATGCTGACCGCAGAGGAAGAAAAGGAACTGGCAGAAAGGCTGCATTACGATGGTGACCTCGAAGCTGCTAAGCAACTGATTTTATCCCATTTGCGCTTTGTTATTCACATCGCGCGTAGCTATGCAGGCTATGGTTTACCACAAGCTGACTTAATTCAGGAGGGCAATATCGGCCTGATGAAGGCTGTGCGTCGTTTTAATCCTGAAGTGGGTGTGCGTCTGGTGTCTTTCGCCGTGCATTGGATCAAAGCGGAAATTCATGAATACGTTTTACGTAACTGGCGTATCGTTAAAGTCGCAACAACAAAATCCCAGCGTAAGTTATTCTTTAACTTAAGAAAGAATAAAAAACGCCTTGGTTGGTTTAACCAAGAAGAGGTGGATATGGTTGCGCAAGAGCTAGGCGTGAGCACCAAAGATGTACTGGAAATGGAATCCCGAATGGCGGCGCAAGACATGGCATTTGATATGTCTGATGACGATGATAGCAGTGATTTCGGTGGACCTGTTGCGCCCGTGCTTTTTCTTCAAGATAAGTCTTCTGATTTTGCCAATACCATTGAAGATGATAACTGGGAAAGTCACGCAACTGACCGTTTAGCTGATGCGTTAGCCTCATTAGATGAGCGCAGCCAAGATATCATTCGTGCTCGTTGGCTGGATGATGACAACAAAACGACGCTGCAAGAGCTTGCCGACAAATACGGCGTTTCTGCTGAGCGTGTTCGTCAGCTTGAAAAGAACGCCATGAAAAAGCTGCGTCTTGCTATGGAAGATGAAGACGACGAGATGTAATCTCTCGTGTTTATCAACGTTATCTGCATTTATTTCCGCTTTATTAGCCTGGAATTTAAATGCAGATAGCTGATTCATTAACTGTTTTTGATAATTTTCGTTAGCGAGAATAGAGCTCTAAAGGTAGCCCATCTGGATCTGCTAAGAAGGTAAAACGCTTCTGAGTATACGGATCGATTCTTACCCCCTCACACACCACCTGATGTTGTGCCAAATAGGCAATCCATTCCTCGATATTATCCACTTCAAACGCTAAATGACGTAATCCAGTTGCTTCAGGATAACTGAGTCTTTTGGGCGGATTAGCGAAACTAAACAGCTCAATCTGATAATGCTCTCCAAAAGCTAAATCTGCTTTCCATGAGTCATTCTCTGGACGGTAATATTCTGAGAGAAGCTGCAATCCAAGGATCTGACAGTAAAAATGCTTACTCTTAGCAAAATCGGAGCAAATAATAGCAACGTGATGAATTTTATTAAGTTTCATACTAATGGCTCAATATTTAGCTGCCAATGATGAGTTTCTTCGGCGGGTTGAAAACCACAAGCAACAAGAAATTTCTCCAAAGCGATTTTGTTTTGCGGTTCCACGCCCTGCAAGTCAAAGATCCAATGGCGGATTTCAGGTTGTTGACGGAAAATTTCCTGTAAAAGATATAACCCAACTCCGCGACGGCGAGTGATTTCACGGACATTAAAATCACAGATCGTACCTTGTTGTTGATAAATAACCACTTTAGCCGCTGCTAATAATCGCTCATTAAAACGCGCTCCATAAAAACGTACACCAGACTCAAGATTTTGTTCGAGTTGAGTTCGACTCTGGTCTAGCCAGATTTTCGATAAGTCGATGTATTGTTGCTCAGTAGGATTGACCAGAGGGATGATGGTAAGTCTCATGTTGTTTTGATCCATTTCATGGTGCATGTTGCACGCTATTCTAACAGCAGAGTGATCTGTAACCGATTTTTTAATTTCAAAGAGAAAAATTTGGTATTGATGAATTTTCCGAGTTTCCCTCGGATTAAGCCAAATTTAACCGGAATATAACACTAGCATTTACAAAAAATACACGTTTTATCATTAGCTTTTTATTCTGCAATTGATGTAAATAGCTGCCTCATTCATTTGCTATTTAGCATAATTCTCTTGTTTAATGGTCTGAAATATATAGCCTTATTGGCTATGTTTTGAAATATCAGGCATTGAACCTGTCACCTATAATAATTGATTATAAATCAATCACAAACACTCACAATCATACACAATATTGATGGCGGGGACGCACGAATGAAGAATATTAATAAAGCATTATTAGCGGGTTGTATCGCAATGGCATTAAGCCCAGCAGGATGGGCGAAAGAGATTAAAATTGCAGTCGTCGGCGCTATGTCAGGTCCCGTTGCTCAGTATGGAGATATGGAATTTACGGGAGCTCGCCAAGCTATTGCGGATATTAATGCGAAGGGTGGAATTAACGGCGATACATTGGTTGCCGTTGAATACGACGATGCTTGCGATCCAAAACAAGCGGTTGCGGTCGCCAACAAAGTAATTAACGATGGCATTAAACATGTTATTGGTCACCTATGCTCCTCCTCCACTCAGCCCGCTTCAGATATTTATGAAGACGAAGGCGTTCTGATGATTACCCCTGCGGCGACCAATGCGGATTTAACCACACGTGGCTACCAGTTGATCATGCGTACAACAGGTTTGGATTCTGACCAAGGTCCAACCGCAGCAAAATATATCATGGAAAAAATCAAACCTAAGCGTATTGCAGTGGTACATGATAAACAGCAATACGGTGAAGGTTTGGCTCGCTCAGTACGTGAAAGCTTGAACAAAGCGGGCGTGAAAGAAGTGATGTTTGAAGGGGTCACTGCGGGTGATAAAGATTTCTCTGCACTGGTCGCTAAGCTGAAAAAAGAGAACGTCGATTTTGTCTATTTCGGCGGCTACTATCCAGAAATGGGGCAAATTTTACGCCAAGCGAAACAATCGGGTCTGAACATTCGCTTTATGGGACCTGAAGGTGTGGGTAACTCCTCGTTGTCGAATATTGCAGGCGACGCCTCTGAAGGCATGCTGGTGACATTACCGAAACGTTATGACCAACTTCCAGCTAACCAATCCATCGTCGATGCGATTAAAAAGAAAAAAGAAGATCCAACAGGACCATTTGTATGGACAACTTATGCCGCAATCCAAGGCTTAACCACGGCGATGCAGCGTACAGGCAGCACGGAACCCGATGTGCTGGCGAAAGATCTGAAAGCTAATCCAGTGGATACCGTCATGGGGCAATTAAGCTGGAAGCCAAATGGTGACCTGAAAGGTTTCGAATTCGGTGTGTTTGAATGGCACAAAGACGGAACCTCTACTGCACAAGAGTAGCTCTCATCTGTATTGAGAAATGATATTCAGTGATGAGCTGGGAGCTTGGTAACGGGCTTCCAGCTTCTGCTCTCCATAGAGGGACAGTAGTTTGAAAGGATAATCTTATGTCAGACCAAATTCTGTATTTTATTCAGCAATTCCTCAATGGCCTAACGTTAGGAAGCACTTACGCGCTGATCGCTATCGGCTATACCATGGTGTACGGCATCATCGGGATGATCAACTTCGCCCACGGTGAAGTGTACATGATTGGTAGCTACGTTTCGTTCATTGTCATTGCGGGCTTAATGATGCTCGGTATCGATGTGGGGTGGATCCTCATTGCAGCGGCATTTGTGGCGGCAATTGTGGTATCAAGCTCCTATGGTTGGAGTATCGAGCGGGTTGCTTACCGTCCCGTTCGTCACTCTAAGCGCCTGATTGCGCTGATCTCAGCTATCGGGATGTCCATCTTCTTACAAAACTACGTCAGTTTATCTCAAGGATCCCGCGATCTAGCGTTGCCAAGCCTGATTACTGGGCAGTGGGTATTAGGTGAAAGTGATGGCTTCTCTGCCATTGTCACCAAAATGCAGCTGACTATCTGGATTGTGACCTTCCTTGCGATGCTGGCATTAACGCTGTTTATCCGCTATTCCCGTATGGGACGCGCTTGCCGTGCGTGTGCGGAAGATTTAAAAATGGCAAGTCTGCTGGGTATCAACACTGACCGCGTGATCTCTTTGACATTCGTGATCGGCGCAACGATGGCGGCGGTTGCAGGTGTATTACTAGGGCAATTCTACGGCGTAATTAACCCGTATATTGGCTTTATGGCGGGAATGAAAGCTTTCACCGCAGCCGTATTAGGTGGAATCGGCAGTATTCCTGGCGCGATGCTGGGCGGCTTGATCCTTGGTGTAGCGGAAGCCATGACCTCGGCGTATTTAAGTACGGAATATAAAGATGTCGTCTCATTTGGTTTATTGATTGGTGTTCTGTTGATCATGCCAACTGGCATTCTGGGTCGCCCGGAGGTCGAAAAAGTATGAGAAAAGAAAATTGGATCAGTGCCATTATTGCCTCCGTCACCTTCTTTATTTTAGCCGTATTTATGATGGGGCTAAAATTAGGACTCGATGGGACTAAGCTGATAGTGGAATCAGGGGGAGACGTTCGTTGGAATTGGATCTTTGTCGGCATCGCCATTATCTTTGTGTATCAATTAATTCGCCCTGCATTAAGCAAAGTGTGGCAAGGCGTACCCAAAAAATCGTGGGCGTTACCGGATTTTGACGGTGGCTCGCTTAGACAAAAAATTATTGGGATCGCTATCATTATTGGGGCGATCATCTGGCCATTTTTGGTGTCTCGCGGCAGCGTCGATATTGCCACATTAACCCTGATCTACGTGATGTTGGGGCTGGGCTTAAACGTCGTAGTTGGATTGTCAGGATTATTGGTACTCGGCTATGCGGGCTTCTACGCTATCGGCGCTTACACCTTTGGCTTACTCAATCACTATTATGATTTTGGTTTCTGGGAAAGCTTACCGATTGCCGGCTTAACGGCAGCATTAGCTGGGTTCTTATTAGGTTTCCCTGTGCTGAGGTTACGGGGTGACTATTTGGCGATCGTCACCCTTGGGTTTGGGGAGATCGTACGTATTTTATTATTAAATAATACGGAGATCACCGGTGGCCCTAACGGGATCAGCCAACTGCCAAAACCAACTTTCTTTGGCTTAGAATTTAGCCGTACCGCTAAAGATGGTTGGGACACATTCCATAACTTCTTTGGGTTAGATTACAACCCTGGTGACCGGATCATTTTCCTCTATTTTGTGGCGCTGTTGCTGGTGGTGATCACCTTGATCGTGATCAGCCGCTTGTTACGGATGCCATTAGGACGTGCGTGGGAAGCGCTACGTGAAGATGAAATTGCGTGTCGATCATTAGGCTTAAGCCCGACGCGCATTAAATTAACCGCCTTTACGATCAGTGCAACATTTGCAGGGTTTGCCGGAGCATTATTTGCTGCACGACAAGGGTTTATCAGCCCTGAATCCTTCACTTTTGCTGAATCAGCCTTTGTACTGGCGATCGTGGTGCTGGGTGGGATGGGATCGCAAATGTCGGTGATTTTAGCCGCGATCATCTTGGTAGTATCAAGGGAGATGATGCGCGATCTGAATGAATACAGCATGTTGCTGCTGGGGGCATTGATGGTGCTGATGATGATCTGGCGCCCACAAGGCTTATTGCCGATGCAGCGCCGTCAAATGAAGCTGAAAAATGTGCAGGGAGGCGGATCATGACGACGCCTATTCAGCCTTCGGCTGTACCGTTATTGCAAGTCAGTGGCTTAACCATGCGCTTTGGTGGTTTGCTTGCGGTCAACAACGTGGAGTTGACGTTAAACCAAGGGGAAATTGTTTCACTGATTGGTCCCAATGGTGCAGGAAAAACCACCATATTTAACTGTTTAACTGGATTTTATAAGCCAACGAGCGGGGCGATCCTCTATCGAGACAAGCATCTTGAAGGGCTTCCGGGTCAAGCTATTGCTCGCCTTGGGGTGATCCGTACATTCCAGCATGTTCGCTTATTCAAAGAGATGACGGTGATTGAAAACTTATTAGTGGCTCAGCACCAACATCTGAAAAGCGGTATTTTCTCAGGCTTACTGAAAACGCCAGCATTTCGCCGAGCAGAAGCCGAAGCGGTGGATAATGCGGTGAAATGGCTAGAGCGGGTCAATCTTTCTGAGTTTGCTAACCGCCAAGCGGGGAATCTGGCGTATGGTCAACAGCGTCGCCTAGAAATTGCCCGTTGCATGGTGACGCGACCTGAAATTTTGATGTTGGATGAGCCAGCGGCAGGGTTAAACCCGAAGGAAACTAACGATCTGGATGAGCTAATTGCGGAGCTGAGAACCCATCATAATGTCTCTATCTTATTGATAGAGCATGATATGAAATTGGTGATGGGCATTTCTGATCGAATTTATGTGGTGAACCAAGGAACACCTCTGGCGAATGGAACACCAAACGAAATTCGCCAGCATCCTGATGTGATCAAAGCCTACTTGGGAGAAGCTTACTGATGTTGGAATTTAAACAAGTTTCCACTCATTATGGGAAAATACAGGCGCTGCATGATGTCAGCTTAAATATTCAAAAAGGTGAGATTGTCACGCTGATTGGTGCCAATGGTGCAGGAAAAACCACGTTACTCAGTACGTTATGTGGCGACCCTCGCGCCTCCTCAGGTCAGGTGCTTTATCGCGGAGCGGATATTACTCAGTTACCGACACCACAAATTATGCGCAAAGACATTGCGCTAGTGCCGGAAGGTCGGCGGGTATTTTCTCGTATGACCGTTGAGGAAAATCTGGCAATGGGTGGTTTTTTTGCGGATCGCCACCAATATCTCGAGCGTATTGAACGGGTTTATTCGTTATTTCCACGGTTGCATGAACGTCGTAGCCAGCGCTCAGGAACCATGTCCGGTGGAGAGCAGCAGATGCTTGCCATTGGGCGGGCGCTGATGAGTCAGCCTGAATTACTGTTATTGGATGAACCTTCATTGGGGCTGGCGCCAATTATCATTATGCAAATATTTGACACCATTTTGCAGCTACGGGAAGAGGGGATGACCATCTTTTTGGTGGAGCAAAATGCCAACCAAGCACTGAAACTCGCTGACCGTGGGTATGTGCTAGAAAATGGGCATATTGTTTTGGAAGATACCGGAAAAGCCTTACTGGCGAATGAAGCGGTACGCAGCGCTTATTTAGGCGGATAGTTTAACCGTATCGTCAGTTAACAATCATCAAGCAAAAACACCCCATAAAATATATCGGATATTTATGGGGTGTTTTATTTGGTGGCGATGAATGCGGAAGGTTAAGTATGAAACGCGTGTATCGCCTGTAACGGCTATCAGCTTAATGTGAGGCTTCTCCCATTTTTGTTATTTGCTTGTTTCTGCATAGAAAATCAAATGTATATACAAGTTTTTGTGTAGAAACAGCATCCTAGTTATTGTTGTCTAACTTTTCTCCACATCCCTTCTCCACTGTTGCGACAAAAATTCAAATTTCAATGTATATACTTTGTGAATTAAATGTATATATATTTAATTATCAACTAAGCAAACAGGGCAAAAAGATCATTTTTAATCGTTCTTTGTTTTTATTTAATGAGTTGATTTAAATGTTAAATTCAAAGATTCCCACGGTGTGGGAATGATCTGTTAGCCACTAACTCAACAATGATAAATAACCGAAATTGTTAATTTTGCGTTAAACCAAGTGGATGGATAGGGGATAAAAGAATGTTAAACCGTACAGATTCAACGCGCGTGATCCGTGCCCCGCACGGTAGCCAAAAGAGCTGCAAAAGCTGGCTGACTGAAGCCGTCTACCGCATGATCCAAAATAACTTAGATCCAGATGTTGCTGAGCATCCGCAAAGCTTGGTGGTGTATGGTGGCATTGGACGTGCAGCCCGTGACTGGGAATGTTACGACAAGATTTTAGATGTCTTAAAAACCCTCGAAGACGATCAAACACTGCTGGTGCAATCCGGTAAACCAGTCGGAGTGTTCCCCACTCATGTAGACGCGCCACGCGTTTTAATTGCTAACTCAAACATTGTTCCTCACTGGGCAAATTGGGATCATTTCAACGAATTAGATCGCAAAGGCTTGATGATGTACGGGCAAATGACTGCCGGCTCATGGATCTACATCGGTTCACAAGGGATTGTACAGGGAACCTATGAAACCTTCGTTTCTCTGGCAAAACAGCATTTTAACGGCAACCCAGCAGGGCGTTGGATCCTAACTGGCGGCTTAGGCGGTATGGGGGGAGCGCAGCCTTTAGCGGCCACCATGGCTGGCTTTAGCATGATTGCGGTTGAGTGCGATGAAAGCCGTATCGATTTCCGTTTAAGAACCCGTTATGTAGACAAAAAAGCGACTTCGCTAGATGAAGCGTTGGGCTATATCGAAGAAGCCAAAGCGAGTGGTAAGCCAGTCTCCGTGGGTTTATTAGGCAATGCGGCGGATGTATATAGCGAGTTAGTCAAACGCAATATCACGCCGGATTCAGTCACCGACCAAACTAGCGCCCATGACCCTGTACACGGTTATTTGCCACAAGGTTGGACATTAGCCCAGTGGCGTGACAAGCAACAAACTGCGCCAGCTGAAGTGACGAAAGCCGCGAAGAAAAGCATGGCAGTGCAGGTGGATGCCATGCTGCAAATGCAAAAACGTGGCTCGGCAGCGTTTGACTACGGCAACAATATTCGCCAGATGGCCAAAGATGAAGGCGTGAATAATGCCTTTGATTTCCCAGGATTTGTGCCTGCATATATTCGTCCGCTGTTCTGCGAAGGGATTGGTCCATTCCGTTGGGTGGCACTGTCGGGTGACCCAGAAGATATCTACAAAACCGACCAAAAAGTCAAAGAGCTGATCCCTGATGATAAACACCTTCATAACTGGCTGGATATGGCGCGCGAGCGTATTGCATTCCAAGGTTTACCGGCGCGTATTTGCTGGGTAGGACTGAAAGACAGGGAAAGATTGGGGCGCGCGTTTAACGAGATGGTGAAAAATGGGGAGCTAAAAGGCCCTGTCGTGATTGGGCGTGACCATCTTGATTCTGGCTCAGTTGCCAGCCCGCATCGTGAAACAGAATCCATGAAAGATGGTTCTGATGCCGTCTCTGACTGGCCATTACTTAATGCGCTGTTGAACACCGCAGGCGGGGCGACGTGGGTGAGCTTGCATCACGGCGGCGGCGTTGGAATGGGCTTCTCGCAACACGCTGGCGTGGTGATTGTGTGTGATGGTACCGATGCCGCAGACAAACGTCTTGCTCGTGTGCTGCACAACGACCCTGCAACTGGCGTCATGCGCCATGCGGATGCCGGTTATGACATCGCCATTAACTGTGCGAAGCAGCAAGGTCTTAACTTGCCAATGGTCAAGTAATGTCGAATGCCGGCTCTATGGAGTCGGCACCTTTTAGCCTCACATAAGGAATTCACGATGAATGCGGCAATGACTCAAAAACCACACGGACCGCTAGCTGGGATCAAAGTGATTGATTTAAGCCGTGTGCTCGCAGGGCCTTACTGCACGGGCATGATGGCAGACTTGGGCGCAGAAGTGATCAAAATCGAAGTGCCTGATCATGGTGATGATAGCCGTCATCTTGGTCCTTTTATTGACGGTGAAAGTGTTTATTACGGGCTGATCAATCGCGGAAAACGCAGCATTGAGTTAGATCTTAAAGACGATGGCGATCGTCAGATTTTATTTCAATTGATCAAAGAGAGTGATGTGGTGGTGGGAAACTTCCGCCCCGGCGTCACCAAGCGTCTTGGGATCGATTTCGACAGCGTTAAACAGCTTAATCCCAACATTATCTACGCCAGCATTTCAGGATTTGGGCAAAACAGCCCCCTTGCGAGCTACCCAGCTTATGACATTGTGGCACAGGCTATGTCTGGGTTGATGAGCGTGACAGGTTCCCCTGAGTCGGGTCCTACGCGCAGCGGTGAATCCATCGGGGATGTCTGTGCGGGCGTATTTGCCTCATGGGCGATTAGCAGCGCACTGTTTGCTCGCGAACGTCATGGTGAAGGTGCGCAATATTTGGATGTTGCCATGGTGGATGTGCTGCTCAGTATGCAGCTTACTGGACTATCTAATTTATTTGCCAATGGCAAGGCGCCAAGTTTAGTGGGTAATCGCCATCCTGTTTCAACGCCATTTGATACTTACCAAGCAAAAGATGGTTTGGTGGTGATTGCGATTGCCAGTGAAAAACTGTTCCAACGTTTCTGTGAATGTATGGGGAAACCGGAGTTATCCCAAGATGCGCGTTACTTGAGCGACCCAGTTCGTACGATCAATCAAGCGGCGCTACGTCAAGAAATTGAAAGCTGGACAGGAACAAAGCGTGTCGAGGAAGTGTGTGACTTATTGCTGAATGCCGGGGTTCCAGCCTCACCGATTCACAATTTACAGCAAGCAACGCAAAGCGAGCATGCCGAAGTTCGTCAGGTATTAACCCACTTAAATGATGGCGGTACCCCTCTGATTTCTCAGCCGGTTTTCTTTAATGGTGTGAAACCGAAAGTCACCCAAAGAGCCCCTGCTCTTGGGGAAGGCAATGAACGCTATAAATCGGCAGCTACTACCATAACCACAACAATAAAAAGCGCGGAGACGATGCAATGAGTTTTGATATTAATGAAACCGAATACGCCATTGTAGAGGCCGTTGAAAAAGTGTGTCGCGATATTCTGCAAGCGAACGCTCAACGTTATGACGAAGAAGAAATTTTCTGTGCGGAAAGCTTAACCGCACTGGGTGAAATGGGCTGCTGGGGAATTAACTTACCAGAGCAATACGGTGGTTTTGGCATTGGCAGTATTGCCATGAGCATGATTGTTGAAGCAGTGGCGGCTGCCTGCGCCTCGACATCATCCGCATTGACCGCCCATTTCTTAGCGACTGATTCTATCCTGATTGGCGGAACAGAAGAGCAAAAAAATTATTGGTTACCAAAAGCCGCAAGCGGTGAATTACTGGGTGCGTTTGGATTAACAGAGCCCGCCGCAGGTTCAAACCCCGCGGATATGCGCACGACAGCAACCCGTGAAAATGGCGGTTGGCGCATTCGCGGTAACAAACACTATATTACCAATGCCAAAGAAGCGGATTTTATTGTGCTGTACGCCAAAACAGATGTTGAAGCAGGTGCTCGTGGCATTAGCGCGTTTATGATCCCGAAAGGAACAGAAGGCGTGGCATTTTCTCACCCAGAAAAAACCATGGGGCTGCGTGGTAGCACTATCTATGAATTAGCACTCAACTGCTGGTTACCTGAATCGGCATTGCTGGGAGAAGAGGGCAAAGGGTTCCATACGGCGATGGAAGTGCTGGATAAAGGTCGTGTGGAAGTGGCGGCAACGTCATTGGGGATCGCTCGTGCAGCCATGGAAAGCACATTAGGCTGGGTGAAAGAGCGTCAAATTGGTAAGAAGCCGCTGGCGGCCTATCAAGGGACTCAATGGAAAATCGCCGATATGCATACACAGCTGGAAGCGGCACGAATGCTGACATGGAACGCGGCGGAGCTGAGAGATTCTGGGCAGCGCTTTAGTTTGCAATCTGCCACCGCAAAACTATTTGCGGCGGAATGCGCAGGTTTTGTGACGGATGCCGCGCTGCAACTGCATGGGGGGTATGGTTATATTCGCGATCTACCCCTAGAGCGCTATGTACGAGATGCTCGTATTTTGCGTATCTTTGAAGGGACGTCAGAAATTCAAAAAATCATTATTTCGCGCGCCGTTCTCGACGCTTAATTTTGATGAGTTCGACCCGATAGGTAAGACAGGACTTATCGGGGTTTTTCCAGCTATGAGTATCTAAGCAATAACAGGAGCACTACCCTGACAACAGGATCATGGACTTAAAAACACAACAACAATCAGGTTTAAGAATGTATTTCAATTATTAATGACGGGTAGATAAAACAATAACATACCTGCATCACGTCAAATGTCTGTGCTCACAACATAGAGAATTCATTGCTGACGACTAATTGGTCCATTCTTTAAGCCAGCCTTGCTTAAAGAGGAATTACCATGACAGTTTCCAACGATATCATCGGGCAAAAGCAGTCTCGCCAAGATAATGTTCCGCTTATCGAAGCACGTTCCATTGACTATATTCCTGAATCTGAGCGACACGGAACTTTGTCGAGCCAATTCACGCTGTGGTTTGGGGCTAACTTGCAAATCACCGCAATCGTCACCGGTGCCCTAGCGGTTGTGTTGGGGGGGGATGTATTTTGGTCGTTGATTGGCTTGTTTATCGGTCAATTATTGGGGGGCGCGGTTATGGCGCTCCATGCAGTACAAGGTCCGAAACTGGGTCTGCCGCAAATGATCTCCAGCCGCGTGCAATTTGGGGTTTATGGTGCCGTCATCCCGATTTTATTGGTCTGTATGATGTACGTCGGATTTTCTGCCAGTGGGACAGTATTAGCTGGGCAGGCGGTGGGGCAATTACTGAACGTCAGTGATTGGATGGGGATCGTGATTTTCGGGATTGTGATCATCGGTATCACTATCTGCGGTTACCGCATCATCCATATTCTCGGTAAAGTGGCGAGTGTCGTTGGCGTTATCGCCTTCTTCTATCTATTCTTCCGTCTGTTCTATATGAATGATGTTTCGGTGTTATTAGAGAATCGTCATTTCAGCTGGACGAATTTCCTATTAGCTATGTCGCTGTCGGCTTCTTGGCAGATTGCATTTGGTCCTTATGTGGCGGATTACTCCCGTTATTTACCGACCAAAACTCCAACCATCAAAGCATTTTTAGCCGTAGGTTCAGGGACAGTGATTGGGACTCAAGCCTCGATGATCCTAGGGGTGTTTGCGGCAGCGCTTGCTGGCAATCAATTTGCGGGTCATGAAGTTTCCTACATTGTTGGTTTAGGCAGCACGGGCTTAATTGCAGCGCTGCTGTATATCAGTATTTTCTTTGGCAAAGTGACGATTACGGCTTTGAATGCTTACGGTAGCTTTATGTCGATGGCAGCGATTTGGTGTGGTTTCCGTGGTAAGCATCAGATTTCCCGTGGTCAGCGTCTGTTCTTTATTATCCTTATGGTGAGCTTTTCGACGGCGTTAGGTCTGGCAGGGCAACATTCATTCTTAAAACTGTTCTCGGCTTTCTTGCTGTTTTTATTAGCGTTCTTTACGCCATGGAGTGCGATTAACTTAGTGGATTACTACTGGGTGACGAAAGGTCGCTACGATGTCCCGCAATTATCCAATCCGAATGGCCGTTATGGTCGCTGGAACAAAGTGGGGATCATCACCTATGTGGTTGGCGTATTGATCCAAATGCCATTTGTTGCCACCGGTTTCTACACCGGACCTCTGGTTGATAGCTTGGGCGGCGTGGATATTTCGTGGATCGTCGGTTTAGTTGCCACCAGTATCATCTACTATGTCGCGGTAAAAATTTGGCCAATGTCAGTGGCGCCAAGCCTGATATTGCCAGAAACCAAATAAGGTTTATTTCTTAGGTAACATCTTAATTTTCCAACGATAAAAATAGTCAGTGATGGCGTCCTAGCAGTGAAAATATTCACTGCTATGGGCTCCCTCAACTCAAAAATAGCCGTAACAAAGTACGCGATAGGAGTAGTTATGAAAATTTTAGTCGCAGTAAAACGGGTGATTGACCATAACGTTAAAGTTCGGGTTAAAGCCGATGGCTCGGGAGTGGAGCTGACGAATGTCAAAATGGCGATGAACCCCTTTGATGAGATTGCGGTAGAAGAGGCGGTACGTTTAAAAGAAGCAGGCAAAGTCACTGAAGTGGTGGCGGTCTCCATCGGTGAAGCCACGGCGCAAGATACGCTGCGTAGTGCGATGGCAATTGGGGCTGACCGAGCCATTTTGATTCAAAAACCCACCGAGATGGCACTAGAGCCGCTGGATATTGCCCGCCTTTTACAGCAGGTGGTGAGTCAGGAGCAACCGGATTTAATTTTACTCGGCAAGCAAGCCATTGATGATGATTGCAACCAAACTGGGCAGATGCTTGCGGCACTATTGGGTTGTGCGCAAGCCACCTTTGCTTCGCACATTATAGTCGAGGGGGAGAAGCTGCAAGTCACTCGCGAAATCGATGGAGGCTTAGAAACCTTATCTATGGGATTGCCTGCGATTGTGACCACAGACTTGCGCTTAAATGAGCCTCGCTATGCCACATTACCTAACATCATGAAGGCAAAGAAAAAACCATTAGACATCATCGATATTTCTACACTGAATTTTAGCCCATTAGGGCAAGTAAAAATCGTCAACGTGACTGAGCCGAAAAAGCGTTCTGGGCAGTGCACCATGTTGAATGATGCCGCCACGTTAGTGACTGAACTGCAAGCTAAAGAAGTGATTTAACAGGGAGCCTGAACATGAGCCAATTATCCGTTTTAGTCGTTGTTGAGCACGATAACCAAACCATTAAATCTTCAACCTATAACAGCATAACGGCGGCACGCGAAATCATTGCACAGGGCGGAAGCCTGCATGTGCTGGTGGCGGGAAGCCAAGTGGCTGCGGTAGCACAATCCGCGGCATCCATTCTCGGCGTCGAAAAGGTCATAACCATCGATGCAGAACCGCTCAAAAATGCGCTGGCAGAATCAATGACAAGCGCGGTGGTTGCCGTGGCGCAGGGCTATAGCCACATTATCTTCCCAGCGACCACATTTGGTAAAAATATTGCCCCTCGCGTCGCTGCCACGCTGGGTGTTTCTCAGATATCGGATATTATCCAAGTGGTAGATGCACAAACATTTGTTCGCCCAATTTATGCTGGAAATGCATTGGCAACGGTGCAAAACAATGGCAATCAAGTGGTGATCACCGTACGTAGCTCGGCATTTTCAGGGACGACTGCGACCCAATCACCGGTGGTGATAGAACCCGTTTCTGTTACGCAGTTAACTCAACTTTCGGAGCTGACTAGCCAGTCATTAACCCAGATGAGCCGTGCGGAATTAAGCTCTGCCAAAGTGGTGATTTCGGGGGGACGCGGTTTAAGTTCCGGTGAGAATTTTGCTTTACTGGAAACCATTGCCGACAAACTAGGGGCTGCGGTGGGGGCTTCACGTGCGGCAGTGGATGCGGGTTATGTGCCAAATGATTATCAAGTAGGACAAACGGGCAAGATCGTCGCGCCAGATCTGTATATTGCGGTTGGGATCTCCGGTGCCATTCAACATATTGCGGGCATGAAAGAGAGCAAAGTGATCGTCGCGATTAATAGCGAGCCTGAAGCACCTATTTTCCAAGTGGCTGACTACGGCATTGTGGGGGATCTGTTTGAGATCTTACCTGAATTCGATAAAGCGCTGGCGTAGGAGAGAGCAAAATGACTATCGACAATAGTGCGAATGTTTCGACGTCTTGTGCGCGAGAATCCATGGAGTTTGATGTCCTGATTGTCGGTGGTGGGCCCGCAGGATTATCGGCGGCAATTCGCATTAAACAACTCTCGTTACAAACAGACCGGGAGCTCAGCGTTTGCTTAATTGATAAAGGCGCCGAAGTCGGGGCGCATATTTTATCGGGGGCAGTGATCGACCCCCGAGGACTGAATGAGTTATTACCCGACTGGCAGCAAACCGTTTCTGCTTCGCTCACCTCCGTCAGTGAAGATCGTTTTTTATGGCTCAAAGAAAATAAAACCAGCAAGTTGCCATTATCTTTGTTACCTACTTGCCTGAAAAACCAAGGTAATGTGATTGGTAGCCTTGGGCAAGTCAGCGCAGCACTTGCAGCGGAAGCGGAGCAACTCGGTGTCGATATTTTCCCAGGGTTTGCGGCTACCGAAATCCTTTTTGATGATGCAGGACAGGTTATTGGCGTCACCACTGGCGACATGGGGCTAGACAAACAGGGCAACCCAACGGCTTTGTATCAAGCAGGTATGAATCTGTTAGCCAAAATGACTTTCTTTGCGGAAGGATGCCGAGGGCAACTGGGTAAACAGTTAATTGCCCGCTTCGATTTAGCGGCAAACCGCGGTAAACAGACTTATGGACTGGGTCTCAAAGAAATTTGGCAAATTCCCAAAGAGCAACATCAAGCGGGGCTAGTGGTACATTCAATCGGTTGGCCGCTGGATAACCAAACCTATGGGGGCGGATTTGCTTACCACTATGGAGAAAACTTGGTCGCGGTGGGGCTGGTGGTAGGGCTAAATTATGAGAATCCTTATTTATCCCCATTCGATGAATTCCAGCGCTTGAAAACCCATCCTGCCTTCAGTGCTTTTTTGCAAGGGGGGGAGCGCGTGAGTTATGGGGCGCGTACCATGGTGGCGGGGGGCTTACCCGCATTACCAGAGTTAAGCTTCCCTGGCGGTGCATTAATTGGGGATGATGCGGGCTTTTTGAATGCAGCACGTATTAAAGGCAGCCACTGTGCGGTGAAAAGCGGCATGTTAGCGGCAGAGGCTTTATTTGAATCGTTCGCCGAAGATGTCGTCGATTATGTGGAATTTACCCGTCAATTTCAGCAAAAATTCGAACAAAGCTGGTTGTATGACGAGCTTTATCAGACCCGTAATTTCAAGCCGTATATGAAAAAAGGATTAGTTATGGGGTCGTTGATGTTCGGAGCAGAGCAATGGTTATTAAAGGGGCGTAGCCCTTGGACACTGAAGCTCAAACTGGATGACCACCAAGGGCTTAAACCTGCCAGTGAATTTCAGCCGATCCACTACCCAAAACCGGATGGCAAGTTGTCATTTGATAAACCTTCATCGGTGTTTTTATCCAATACAAACCATGCGGAAGAGCAGCCTTGTCACTTACGTTTAAAAGATAATGAAATTCCTATTCGCGTGAATTTATCCACTTATGCTTCACCGGAAACGCGATATTGCCCTGCGGGGGTGTACGAAATAGTGAGTGAGCAGATGCAGGAGAAACTGCAAATAAATGCACAGAACTGCCTGCATTGCAAAGCGTGTGATATTAAAGATCCTCTGCAAAATATTACGTGGACAGCACCTCAAGGGGGAGAAGGACCTATTTATCAAGGTATGTAGTTTATTGTGACGATATCGTTTGTTGTGATGTTGATGTGTTGATACCTGACGTAATGTCTGTGATGTGGAGATTATCGAACGGTATTTTAGTTGTTTATCAGTCGTTTTGGGGCCAGAGTGCCCCATTTTTTATGCTTGTTATATTTTATGACGGCTTAGCGCTGAAGATTAATTCTCAATGCGGGAATGTAATTTCAATTTATAGCGTGAGCCTGCGCTGATCATATTGACGTAGCTGATCAACGTGTTACCCGTCCATGTGCGGCGACTTAGCTGCAAACAAGGAGCATGTTCTTTGATGGATAAAGCCTGAGCGATAGGCTTATTGGCTAAAATTGCTTCAATGGTGTGCTCCATTTCACTAACAGGGAAATGGCGCTGTAAATAGCCGCTTGGGGTTTCACTATTGCCAAAATGCTGCTGAACAAATTCAGGGGCAATCCCATGATTTACATAGCGTTCTTCTAGCATCAGCGGAATGTCATTTTCAAAATGTAGCATTTTGCAGTAGCCAATATCGCTGCCTTCTGTGACACCAAGTTGTAGGGCAATTTCTGCGGTGGCAGGGATGATTTTTAGCTGTAACTGGTGACCAGCATATTTATTCCCACTAACTGAAATTTCATCAAAAATATCAAAGGCTTTAGTGACGGGAAGCTCATGCTTTTGAGTGGCGACAAAAGTCCCTTTTCCTGCAATCCGATTTAAGATGCCTTTTTGACTGAGTTCAGAAATCGCTTTATTTACCGTCATACGGCTAACATTAAACTGGGCACATAACTCAAGTTCAGTGGGGATCTGAGTTTCAGGTTTGAAAATCCCTAAATCAATACTCCGCAGAATGTAAGATTGAATTTGCTTGTAGGCCGGTTTTGATGTCATCGCGTTTATTCAAATTTGTGGTTAACGGTAGGGATAAAATAACGGTTTCTTGGGATGTAATGTATTCAAAATAACTCATCTGCGCCAGTCTAGCAGTAATTATTTCCTTTACTAGAGCCTGGTTGCATTTTAAGAGTAAAACAGGCATTTATCAGCTTTTAACTGATATAGCTTTGAATCTGTAATTATCTGAATTGTTCTATTATAGGGTAAGTTTAACTAGGGCAATATACCTTTATTTATTATCATAATGTTAAATTAACTATAACAAATAGGCATCATTGATGGGTGTTCAATATTTTCACGTTAAGCTAATTCAGTGCGATTATAAACAGGTTTCACCTGAGGGCATGGTGAGGCTAATAACTTCGGATAAGGTGTTTTTTTTCAATGCTGAAGATTTTGAAAACAGCCAAATATTTTTGGAACGATTGAATAAAGACGATACGTTGATTATTTCTGCTGAACAACTGAATGATGGGAGCTATTGGCTTAATTGGGTGTATCACCCAGAACATGGACGTTTGGAACCCGATAGAAACCTTAAATTCGACAAAGGGTTAGTAAAACAGTACCTGCTATCTTTTGGGCTTGCTGCACTTTTTATTCCCGCGTTTTTTTGCGTGTTTAATGATGAAGAGAGTACATGGTTAATTGTTTTAGGGTCATTATTAGGCATGGCGGCTTTTGTGGGTGCCGTTCTGTTGTCGATGTGTATTTCACAAACCTTCACTATTTTTAGCCGAAAACGAAAAACCATCTTACGCGCATTAGATTTAGTCATAGTGGGCAAGTTTCAGGTAATTTCTGGCGAAAATCTGATTCAGATTGAGGGAATTAAAAACCCGAAACCCAAACCGCTCAAAATAGATTCTCGAAAGCAAAAGCCTATCCCTGAAACCTCATTACAGGTGACAAAAGGCAAAGTAAATATTAAGAGTATCAAGACGATTGAATATTATTATCGCGGGGGAACATACACCCGCAATGAAATAGAGCTTCAAGTGAATAAAAGCCATCTGAACCTCAAGTTAGATGGCTCAAAACCTTTCTTTAATAACCACAGCTTTTTTCTCGCTCAAGGGGATGAGGTAGAAGTCTATCACTCCAAAGTTGAAGATGGTTTTCCCGAGAGCGTCGTATTTGGCCTATATAACCACCAAGATAATTTAGCTTATACGCTGTCTGCTCGAGGTATGGCGCAAGAACGTGGTCTGTATCTGGCGTTGTGGGGGATCACGGGCATTATCTTGGCGCTATTCTTGGCGATTTTTGGCGCGACAGCAATTAGCGATGTTGTCGACAGGGGAAATCACTGGGATTATTGGGATTGGCTGTATTTACTCGATAATGACCTGATATTCATTGGTTTTGCCAGCTCGATAACCCTGGGTATATGTTTCTTAATTGCCCTTGGTATGGCGGCGTATTATCGGTTTTCGAAACGGGGTAATGGCTATTACCAAACCCAAGCTGTCCTGAGCGCATTACGACGCCAACAAGGTAAAGATACTTATGTCATGGAGGTTCGTTAATGAATCCATTTCTAAGTTGGCGTTTTCTGGTGACGGGTGCCGTTTTCTTGGTGTGTTTAGGATCAACACTGATACTGGTATTTGGTGGAAATGATACGTCATGGCAGTGGAAAGAGAACAGCCAAGAGAGCAATGCTTATATTGCGGATTATGATTACGCCAAAACGTATCCTGCGAAAGACGGCACACTGATTATTGCGCAGAAAAATGGTCGTTCATCCTACTATTACAACCGGTCAGATTTGTTCTCGCCTGAACAGGAAGATAGTTATCAGGTGTTATTTGCCAATAAAGATGGCGTGCGTTTTATCACGCAATTTAGCGACAGTTTTTATAACGCGGTGTGTGAAGAGTCTCAGTGCCTTTTAATGGTGCGCGATGGGTATCGAATTGTGAACTTAGCGGGTAATTCGATTACGCCTCTAACGCCTTGGAAAGATGGGTATGGTGAATACATTTATGCGGCAATTACCGGGAAAATGTACCAAAGTGGTCAGGGGGAACCTTATGTCCTGATCGACAACCAAAAGATCTTCACCAGCGCGGATAAAGGGCTTACGTGGCAATATTTAATGGATCCTCGCGAGCTTGTGAAGCGTTTTTATCCTGAAGAAATCGCGGATAATTCGACATTTTCTTATGCGGTTCATGATGGCAATGTGATTGTGTGGTACAGCTACGGTAACGAAATGGGGTCTCTTGAAGTGGTGGTGAACATCGTACAGAAAAACGTGGTGAGCCATCGATGGTTGCCTATTCGTATTAATGAGGCGGTTCAGAATCAGAATGGGGATATTTATTTGGCGGCTCAGGAGCCTTCCCGCCGATTGTTTTCCCTTTATCAGTATCAAGGTGGCAATTTTAAGCTGATCAAAGAAGCGGGTTATAACCATCTGCAAGATATGGTTATCTGGGGTGATGGCTTGCTGGTGATGGAATCAGCGAGAAGCGGGCAGAAATGTTTGATCCTTGATTTTACCAGCAATCAATTGCACCGCCGTTCAGAGTTAGAGTGGTATCAAAAATTATATATTCCTGAATTACGTGGATTCATCGAATTATCAAGTAATTACACTGACTCACCAGAGTTAACCGCGGGCGAGAAGGTGCATTATCGTCTCGCGTATTAATTTCAAAGTATTAGTTTCAAAATAGAATAGGGGCGATATGCCCCTATTTGCTAACTACTCGGTTATCTATGGGCGTTTTCGTGGTAGTAAAATCACGGCTGTTGCTGCTATCACTGCCACTACCGAAAAGGCGATAAAGTTCCAGCTGGTCGCTATCCCCAAACTGGCGATATACGCGCCAAACATAGGCCCTGTCATCGCACCAATTCGAGAGAAACTTAATGCCCAGCCGGTCGCTGAAGCGCGGGCTTTTGATGGGTAATAATTGGCGATGTAGCCTGTTAAAATCAGCGCTGCGGAAATACTGCCGACCCCAGCAAATGCTACAAGTAAATAGTTAATATAGATATTTTGTTTGAAAACCATGCAGCCAATGCCTATTGCGCCGAGCAAGAAGAAAAAGGCAACCGAACCGCGAACGCCGCGTTTATCTGCAATTTTTCCTAAAAATAAGCCCCCCAATGCGGATGCTAAGCTAAATACCACAAGGAAAGTTAGGCTGGAACCTAAGTTATAGCCTTCTTTGCGCATAATCGACGGTAGCCACGTATTTAAGCCATACACCAGCAACATGCCGCAAAATAGCGCTATCCAGAAACATGCGGTTGCGCGCAAATGTGTCCACGCAAAAACTACGGAGACTATCTCTTTTAAACGTTGAGGTTGCTGTTTTTGCTGTGCGGGTGGAGCTTGATATTCAACCTCTAATTTCTGCGCCAGAGATTGTGCTTCGGTGTGGCGCCCTTTGTGGGTCAGAAATTCAAGGGATTCAGGCAAGATGCGTGCCATTGGCCAAATTAACAAAAGCGGTAATGCGCCAAAGCCAATCACACTGCGCCATCCAAATTGTTCTAGCAACCACATGGCGACCAGTGCTGCGCTGAGGATCCCCAATGAGTAACCGGAATACATAATGCCATAGTTAAAAGAACGTTTTTCAGCAGGAGAATATTCGATGGTTAACGCAGCTGCGACGGGAATAACACCCCCGAGTCCAATGCCACCAATAAAACGCATTAGCCCAAACATCCAAGGTGTTGGGGCAAGGGCAGCGGCAAGCATCGTCAATGAAAAGAGTGTGACGCAGGCTAAAAGCATACGGCGGCGTCCGTAAAGTTCACTCAGCGTACCGATAATAAATGCCCCAAAAAACATTCCGACTAAAGCGTAGCTACTGAGAGCGCCAAGTTCTAAAGGGGTGAGGTTCCACTGTTTATATTCTGCGAGAGTGGGAAGAACAGCGCCCATCACGCCAACATCATAGCCTTCAAATAGAATGCTCATCCAGCAGATAAATAACACTTTCGAGGTGGTTTTTGTGGTGCCAAAAGATTTAATCGCGACTGTCTCTGTTGTCATACATCACTCTCTTATGGGGTGCTTTGTTGGGTTGAATGCAGAGTTGCAGGTATTTTTATTATTTAAATTGCCGCTTATACACTCATCTTTTCTGCAATAAATAACAATTGAAAGTGTTAATGAAAAGTTAAAATTATGCACTAAGTGGATAGAGTTAGCAGTAAATATGAAATAGTGATGACGCCTGGGAATTTATCCACAAAATAAAACTCTAATGTGGTATTGCAGTTGTGTTATTACTCAAAAAAAGGCGTTATATGAACTTAAAAGCAGTGTGTCTCGTAGGGTTTGCGATCGCAGCATTGCCAATGTTGGCGTCAGCACAATCAACTTCAGCATTAAAATCCCCAGAAAAGAATGTGTTATGCGATAAATATGTGTGCGTTAGCGCCAAAGAGGGCGTTTCTGTTGCGCTAACGAAAAAATACCTAGGTGATAAACGAGCGAAAGCGATTGAGCAAGGTGGCGATTTTGATAAAACAGCCGTGACGTTTGCCAATGGAATTTTCTGCGATATTAACGAGCAAAAATGCTATGTGGACCGTTACTTTGAAGCGGATGGTAAGCGAAGCGCAGAGTCCAAAGAATACACTCAAAAACTGTTTGGAAAACAATAGTTATATTTAGATTGTTAAAATCCTTACTAAAAGTAAAGCCTTTGTATAAGGCTTTACTTAATTAAAATAAATTCAACTTTAAATGACTTTTTAACGTTAAAAAATTAAGTTTAAGATTACTATCTATTATTTAATTATAAAATAACCTCAATTTATTAACGTTTATTTAATAGTGATTAAAATAAATAATATTGTGACCATAGTCATAGTGCGGAGTAGGATTTAAAGCTTTTTGTGATGCGGATACAAATAATAGACAATTGCTATTATATTTATCTAAGAATTGTTATATACCATACTCAAGGTTGTACTAATTCCTTGCTAATGGGAGCCATAGTATGTTTCTTCTAAGTGAGTTGTTAATGTCGAGGCGCTTCTTCTATTTGAAGAAATGGTTCAATATTGATATTTCTTTAGCCTTTTTCTTTCCGCACAAATAACCTTTCTTTTTTCTCTCTCTTAAGATCTATTCGCTTATTTTTATAAGTTCGAATTTCTGTTTTTATTATTTAATGAAAAATTAAAGGTATTATCATGGCTAAAAGAATCGTAGAACCGTTCCGTATTAAAATGGTAGAAAATATCCGTATTCCATCAAGAGAAGAACGCGAAGCGGCATTAAAAGAGGCGGGTTATAACCCATTCTTGTTACCGAGTAGTGCTGTATATATTGACCTGTTAACGGACTCTGGTACTAACGCAATGAGCGACCACCAATGGGCAGCGATGATCACAGGTGATGAAGCGTACGCGGGTTCTCGTAACTATTATGATTTAAAAGATAAAGTTAAAGAGATGTTTGACTACGACTATGTTATTCCTGCTCACCAAGGTCGTGGTGCTGAGAACATGTTATTCCCTGTTTTACTGAAAGTGAAACAAGAACAAGGCGGCGCGAAAAAGCCGGTATTTATTTCTAACTTCCACTTTGATACTACTGCTGCTCACGTTGAATTAAATGGCTGTAAAGCGATTAACATTGTTACCGAAAAAGCCTATGACTCAGAAACTTATGATGATTGGAAAGGTAATTTCGATATTCAAAAATTAAAAGATAATATTGCAAAACATGGTGCTGAAAACGTGGTAGCAATTGTTTCTACCATTACCTGTAACAGTGCGGGTGGTCAGCCAGTTGCGATGGATAACTTGAAAGAAGTTTATGAAATCGCAAAACAGCATAATATCTTTGTGGTAATGGACTCTGCACGTTTCTGTGAAAACGCATATTTCATCAAAGAGCGTGATCCAAAATATAAAAATTCCACAATTAAAGAAATCATTCTGGATATGTATAAATATGCTGATGCGCTCACTATGTCAGCGAAAAAAGACCCACTGTTAAACATTGGTGGTCTGGTCTGTATTAAGAATGACGAGAAAATCTTTACGTTGGCAAGACAGCGCTGCGTACCAATGGAAGGCTTCGTGACCTACGGTGGTTTAGCGGGTCGTGATATGGCGGCAATGGTACAAGGCTTAGAAGAAGGGGCTGGGGAAGATTACCTGCATTATCGTATCGGTCAAGTGAAATATCTGGGTGACCGTTTACGTGAAGGCGGTATTCCAATTCAGTATCCTACTGGTGGACACGCTGTATTCGTGGACTGTAAAAAACTGGTTCCACAGATCCCAGGTGACCAATTCCCTGCGCAAGCTGTGATTAACGCGCTGTATTTAGAGTCAGGTGTTCGTGCTGTTGAAATTGGTTCATTCCTATTAGGTCGTGATCCTGAAACGGGCAAACAAAAACATGCTGATATGGAATTCATGCGTTTAACTATCGCACGACGTGTTTATACCAACGACCATATGGATTACATTGCAGATGCTCTGATTGGCTTGAAAGATAAATTCGCAACGCTGAAAGGTTTAGATTTCGAATATGAGCCACCAGTATTAAGACACTTCACTGCAAGATTAAAACCTATCAAATAATAGGTAGTTCTGTAATAGGCAGCTCTGCGGGTTCCCGTGCAATGCGGGAACCTTATCCCTTATTTTTAAGGTGACCAACATGAACAATTCGGCAGCCAAGAAAGAACCCTCCATAATGGTAGGGGGTTTTGTGCTAGGCGGAGCCATGATCGGGGCAGGTATGTTTAGCTTGCCAACAATTATGGCTGGGGCTTGGTTTATTAACTCGATTGTAATATTACTGATTGTTTGTTTCTTTATGTTTCACTCAGGGATCTATATTTTAGAATGTATATCCAAATATGGAGCCGGCACTAACTATTTTTATATCTCTAAAGAATTATTACCTAAATGGGCCTGCTATATTGCCAATGCAGCATTAATATTTGTTTTATATATATTGATATATGCTTATATTTCTGCAGCCGGATCCGTTATCAAAGAAGCGTCGGCAATATATGGATTTGATGTTAACTTAAGAGTGATATTTGTTGTCTTCACTTTACTGTTGGGCGCAAGTATTTGGTGGAGTGGTATTGCTGCAAGTCGATTAACATCATTATTTTTATTTATTAAAATTGTTTTATTTATTCTCGCTTTTTCAGGGTTATTCTTAATTGTAAAAACTGATTTATTATTAACATCTCCAGTGGGAGATAGTCAGTTATCTTTACTACCATTTGTCTTTATTATTATTCCTTATGCCATTACTTCGTTTGGTTATCACGGTAACGTCTGTAGTTTGTATAAGCTGTATCATGAAAATGAACGTAAAGTGGTTAAAAGTTGTGTGATTGGTTGTGTACTGGCTTTAATACTCTATTTCCTTTGGATATTAGGCACCATGGGAAATTTACCTCGAACAGAATTCCTCACCATAATTAATAAAGGCGGAAACCTCGATGCGTTTATTGAGTCACTGTATGCAGTATTAAGTAGCCCACATATTGCGACGTTCTTATTATGGTTCTCGATTAGTGCTGTATTTTGTTCATTCTTAGGGGTTGCGATTGGTTTATTCGACTACATTCTGGCGTCACTAAACTTTAATGATAACTCTTCAGGCAGAATGAAAGCAGCACTGTTATGTTTTATACCTCCTCTAGTTTTATGCATGTTATTCCCAAATGGCTTCTTAATTGCGATTGCTTATGCGGGGATGGCGGCGTGTATCTGGGCAATTATTTGCCCGGCAGTCATGGCATTAAAAGTGAGAGAGCGTTTCCCTAACTCGACCTTTAAAGTGTGGGGAGGCAAAGGGCTAATCTATGCAGTTATAGCCTTTGGTGTTGTTGGTATTATTTGTCAGTTGTTAGCGCAGTTTAATGTATTACCGATATACCGTTAATTTTTCAAATTAAGATGCAGTAATCACTGCCAAAGGTACAGCGAGGGTTTGCTGTACCTTTTTTATGGAAAACTAATAACGAGCAAATACGGATTGGCTACCATCCTTTTTAAAACTCATCACTGAATAGGCTTGTTTAAATCCGCTTGGTTGCTCCATTCCTAAACTGCCTGCAGGCATGCCTCCGACAGCAATACCCGCAACGTCATCGGGTAGTGTATTGATTTTCGCTAAGCTATCGAGAGGAACGTGACCAACAACCAGCTTGCCATTAATTTTGGCGGTATGGCAGCTGCGTAATGAGTTAGGTAAATTGGCTTCTTGATTGATTTTATCGATCTCTTGATAGGTGACATCGTGAATTTTTACGTCATAACCTGCGGCTTTTACTGCTTCACCCCAAAGATGGCAGCAACCGCAACTTTCTTCTTTGTACAGGTCAACAACTTGGCTTGCTGCAACAGAGGAAAATGACGCCGCAAATAGTGCAGTGAATAACAATTTTTTCATATCAGTATTACTCCAAAAATAAGACATTGTTATTTAAATAAAAAATAAGGGTGCGAAATTTAAGCAGGTTTGTATTTCTCTTATTTGAATTCTTATGGAACCCCTGAACCATAAAGCTTCCCGTAGGGGGAAGCTCAAGAGCTAAAACAGATTTTTGCTTATATTTACAGAACCTGATGATGGCGTTTTCTTACAGAAACAGAGCAATACTTTGGGAGGTCAATCACAAACTGGAAGATAGGGTAATTGTATGAAAATAGAACTTACATGGATAAAAAACAGGCATTATGTCTCTAAAATCAATCATTAAGCCAATTTTTAATCGAATTATTTTGAGCTTTTTTTGATGTCTAAAAGTTAGAAAGCAATTGAAAATAATTAAATTTTTCTCTTTTACCGCCGATAAATTAAACAAAGATCATTTTATTTTATCAAAAGAGAAATTCCATGCAGAAACTTCGAAATTATTCAATACGTGCTGTGATGCTCGTACTACTTGGCATTTTATGCCTAAACCTTGGGGGCATAAGCCTGTATAGCGGTTGGTCCTTATCGCGCATTTCTGATGGTATCCATGTTGACCGACAACTGGTGAAACAGATGACGGTACTCAGTCAGGGCAATGACCAATATTTTCGTTTTGTCACTCGCTTAACCCGTGTGATGGAAACCAAAAATGAGGGCAAAGAAGGGGATTACGCCTTAGTCAAAGACGCGCTTGTGAACATGGAGCGTTATCTTGAGGAGATGAAGTCAATTTCCCCAGGCCCGATGGATAAAGCCATTTCCGATCAAGTGATTAATAGCTGGCAAGCGCTGCTAGATGAAGGCGTGAAACCACAATTAGCCATTTCCATGGGGGATGATAAGGCGGCTTATTTGGCACATGCCCATAATGTCACGCCAGCATTGAGCCGCACATTCGGCGCGGCTATCACCCAGTTTAACCAAACTGCGGATGTGATGATTGAGCACACGCGAGAAGCAGTTGATGAACATATGAATATGACGCGGATAGTGATTATTATTGCGACCATTTTTGGTTTGCTGATTTTGATCTTCACTGACCGCTATCTCGCTAAGATGATGCAACGACCGCTGGAGCTGATACGTCAATACTTCGATAAGATTGCGAAAGGGGATTTAAGCCAGCCAATCGAGCCATTTGGTCGTAACTGTGTGGGTAAACTTTTTCCTCTGTTAGAAGAGATGCAGAACAGTTTACGTGATGCGGTGTTGACGATCCGCAATGGTAGCGAAAGTATTTATCGTGGTGCGACAGAAATATCTAACGGCAATAGTGACCTTTCCTCACGAACGGAAGAGCAAGCCGCAGCGTTGGAAGAAACCGCAGCGAGTATGGAGCAAATTACAGCTGCAGTACAACTGAATGTGGAAAATACCCATCAAGCTAACCAATTAGCCGCTGAGGCCTTTGTAGTGGCTAATCAAGGGGATGCGATTGTTGATTCCGTGGTGAGCACGATGGATGAGATCTCCCAGAGCGCCAAAAAAATCTCTGACATCATCAGCATGATGAATGACATCAGCTTCCAGACCAATATTTTGGCACTGAATGCCTCCATTGAAGCGGCGCGAGCAGGGGTTCATGGCCGTGGATTTATGGTGGTTGCTGCCGAAGTTCGTAAGCTTGCTAGCCACAGTGCCGATGCGGCAATGGAAATTGAAAAGCTGATTGCGGAATCAAGTTCGTGTGTGGAAAAAGGCACGCATTTAGTTCATGAAATGGGCTCGACAATGAGCAATATTCTGCAAGGGATCAACGAGGTGACGGCGATTATGAAACAAATCACGACAGCTTCGGAGGAGCAGAGTAAAGGTATCGCACAGGTGGGGGTTGCCATCACTCAAATGGACAGTGTGACACAGCAAAATGCGTCTTTAGTTGAGCAAGTGGCAACAGCAGCAAGTTCATTAGAACATCAAACTGAAGAGCTGCAGGAATCAGTCAGTAAATTTCAGTTAACAAATAATGAGCGTAATTTTACCGAAGTGACGGTTGCCTAATATTGGCAACCATTGCATCGGTTTGAGAAGCCAAAACTCAGTATGAATTTGCGTTTGTACTGGGTTTTTTTATTTATAGAGGAGTTTTACATGATTAAGCCAACTCTCCGCTTTCTTCCCTGCTAAATACCGCTCAGAGGCGGTTGTTATTACGTAACCCAGTCGACTGTAGCTGTCTTTCAAGGTTGTTACATGTATTGGCGTGGGAACAAAATTAAACAGTAGAGGGGCACTTAATTGAGGATTGGCATGAAACCCGATAATTGTTCCTGGTTTCTCTGAGGTTAGAAAACGAATCGACGTATACTGTTTATTGGCGCAGAGTTTCGGGGTGTACACCATGTCTTTGACGTGCAAAGAAAGGTAGCACTCAACTAAATCAAACCCTGTTGATTGATAGCAAAGGGTATCAATCATCCCCCCGGCAACGCGGGGGTTAATTTCAATGAGTTTTATTTCACTGTGACTAAGCTTGAATTCAACGTGAGCAACGGTGTGGGATAAGCCGATTTGAGTGAGCCACGCTATGATCGTTTTCGTGATGTTTTCGATATCAAGAGTGTCATCGGGAAAGTCATGACCAATTTCGACAGCATATTGCCCTGATGTGGTGTATTTTTTGGTGACACCGAGTATTGTCCACTCGTTATCTTTAGAGTCCCAGTAAGCTTCTGCACTGTATTCATCCCCTTCAATGAACTCTTCAACAAGATAATGAGGGGAGAGCTGATATCCTCGACGGTTAACCCGAAATTCAGATAACGCCTGCACAGCAGTGAGTGCATCTTCCTCTGAATAACATATTGTTACTTGGTTGCTACCACTGTCATCGCAGGGTTTTATCACTACAGGGAACTGCATATTGTTCAGGTCAAACTTGTCATGGATATTGCCAACTTTGTAGCGACAATTGGCATTATGTTGGTGTAAATACTGCCGAGTCAGATGCTTGTAACGACAGGCTGTTAGGGCAATTAAACTTGGCGAAGGTAAATTGAAGGCGTGGGATGCTGCGGCAGCATTGATTAATCGATAGTCATCGAAAGCGACGATACCGTACAGGTTATAGTCCAGGGCATGGTTTAAAATCGCTGCCATGGAGTCTGTATTTAGTTCCACAACTTCATCAATATAGAGCATTGGGTTATCAGCCAGTTGAGCATAATAATGACGTTCTTTGGTGAATAAAACCGTGTGATAACCTCTCTCTTTTGCCAATTTGATGGCGCTGACGCCAGTACCGGAGATATTACATTCGAGAAATAGGATGGTTTTCATCAGTGCTCCTTAAATGGATAAAATATTCAGCGGTGAATAGAACAATGAGGATTAAAAGTAGGCTAGTAGGGATATAGGTGTGCATTTGAGTGTGATTAGCAATAATACCAATATAAGCACCAAGGGACTCAGCTAATCCCCAACAGAATATACAAATAGATAACGAGAGTTTTTTACGGGTGAACGGGCATTTTTCAATCGCTAAACTGTTGTTATAGGGACTCCAAATTAATTCGCTAAAGGTAAATAGGATTATCAGCAAATAAAGTGTGATTAATGCGCTGAAGTTTAAAAATAAAAGCAGGCTCGCAATCAGAAGAAGGCTGAATTTGTAGATAATAGATTGATAGGATTTTTTCTGTTTATCAATATATTGGGTCACTTTGATTTGCAAAAAAATGATCATAGAGGCATTCAAAGCGAATAGATAAGAAACCGTAATATAGTCTCTAGCATTTTGATAATTTAGCTCAAATAAGTAAGCCAAATTGCGGAATACAAGCCCCAGCATAAAGAAAGGAATGGCGCTATAACAGAGAAAAATCCCCCATTCTAAAAAGCTGGCAGAGGCTTTCGTTTGTTGGCTTTGTGTTGGTTGAGTATGTTTTGTATTCGTTAAGGTTAATGAGTACAGGGCAGCAATGAACATAATGGCGGCAGGAAGAAAGATCACTCCGGAATAAAAACTATGATAAAACCATTCGCCCACAGCACCACCGACTGCCGACGAAATATTCACAATGACATTTAAGATTGAAAAACTTTTCACTCTTTCTGAGTGATTATTATTTTCAGCAATAAATAAACTGGTACTGACATTCGCAATAGAAAACCCCGCACCAATCAATGCGGAAGATAACAGAATTGGGTAAAAATTTGAAATGAAATAGGGTGAAATAATAGATGTTGAGGAAATTAGATAGCTTAAAAATAGCGTTTTTTTATAATTAAGAAAATCAATAATAAAGTGGGTAAAGAGAGAAAAGGCACGGCTAATGAAAAGGAAGACAAAAATAATAATTGCGGTTTCACTCTCACTGATATTTTTATAGTGAATAAGATAGAGGGAGAAAAAAGGTAGAAAACTGTAAAAAGAGGTACCCGATAAAAATCGAGTGGTCATAATTTTATTTATCATATTGTATGCTTTCTATTTTTTTTAATAATAGCTCAAGTTGGTAGAGCATTGTCTCTGAAATATTGCTGCTAGTGACAAAACGCACAATATCAGCTGTCCAAGCGGTGGCTAACACCCCATGGCTTTTTAACTTTTGAACAACGTGCTCAGCATCTGGCACTTTTATCATAACGATATTAGTTTCGACTGGATAAGCGAGTTGAAAATAACGTGAAAGAATAGACGCGAGATGAACTGCATTTTGGTGATCGGTGTGTAACCGAGAGTCATAATATTCCAGCTTATTTAAGGCAATAGCTGCCAGTAATCCTGATTGATGTAGCGCTCCACCATACCATTTTCGGTATCGTTTAGCGTTTTCTATATGATGCTGACTTCCTACTAACACTGAACCAAATGGCGCTCCAATGCCTTTTGATAGGCAGATATTGAGAAGATCGATATCTTTGGTATATTCTTGCGGAGGAATATTAAGGGAGATGCAGCTATTTAATACTCGGGCACCATCTAAAAACAGAGACATGTTTTTTTCAATACATAGCTGCTTGAGTTTCTTGATTTCTGCTAATGGGAATACGATTCCACCGTAGGTACTGATGCTACTTTCTATCGCAATGATTTTGGGAGTAGAGTATAAATTTGACCAACGAGCTTTATGATTAATTGCTTGAATAACATCTTGTTCAGTTAAAATACCACTTTGTGTTTTAACATTATTAATAATTAAGCCGTTTAATGCTGAGGTTTGGGATGATTCAAAAAAACAAATGTGGTAGCCGACTTCAGTAATGACTTCATCACCTATAGTGGATAAAACTTTTAAACCAATCTGATTGCTCATTGTGCCTGATGGCATAAATAGCGCATTTTCTTTATTAAATAATTCTGAGATATAGGATTCTAGTTTTTTGACATAAATATCTTCATTATAACAATCATCGCTAATATAATTAAAATTGATATTATTTAGGTCATCTTTATTTATCCTTGTTAGCGTATCACTTCTTAAATCGATAGTTACCATTTAAGTCCTTTTAGTTTTCATTGATGAGAACAAGAAGATTTTTGAATTTATAAACCTAGATAGAAAATGGCAAGATATAAAAATGAGGATTTTATTAATTGTGATAATGCTCATGAATAAAGGCTAGGATTAAAACAAGATGAATTTATTTATAAAATATATGATTTGCGAATTAGAAAGAAGGGTGATTATTAAAAATAGGGGGATCGTGTTCAGATCGACAGGGACAAAAAAAGCCCTTTCTAAAATCAGAAAGGGCTTCTAAAAACACTGCATTAACCGACTAGGATTAGTTCATGCCGTATTTTTTCAGTTTCTTACGCAGAGTTCCGCGGTTGATACCCATCATCAGGGCTGCACGGGTCTGGTTTCCACGGGTATATTGCATAACCATGTCCAACAAAGGCTGTTCTACCTCAGCCAATACCAGCTCATATAAATCGTTAACATCTTGATTATTTAATTGAGCAAAATAGTTCTTCAGTGCTTGCTTAACTGAGTCACGTAACGGTTTTTGAGTTACTTGATCTTGTGAATTTACAGTAGCAACGGTTAGTACGTCAGAATTTACGCGTTGTTCGAACATAGTTCTGTCAGCTCTTATCTTTTATTTACGCAAAAATTTTCAAAAAATGCTTCCAACACCTCCAGCTGTTCGCTGGCATCCTCAATGGCGTTGAAGGAGCGCCGAAACTGGTCATCAGGTGCATGTTCTTGTAAGTACCAAGAAACATGTTTGCGCGCTATACGGGCTCCCTTGCCTTGACCATAAAAGTCGTGCAGTTCCCGTACATGCCCTAACATAATGCTTTTCACGTCAGCCATTGGCATCGGTGGCAATATTTCACCTGTGTCCAGATAATGTTGGATTTCCCGAAAGATCCAAGGTCTTCCCTGAGCTGCTCGTCCTACCATCAAGGCATCCGCCCCTGTGTAGTCTAAAACAGCCCTGGCTTTTAGCGGGTCAGTAATGTCGCCATTGGCAATAACCGGAATGGAAACAGTCTGCTTAACTGCCCGAATGTTGTCATATTCAGCTTCGCCGTTGAACAGACAGGCTCTGGTTCTGCCATGAATGGTCAGGGCTTGAATACCACAATCTTCGGCCAATTGGGCAATCTCTATGCAGTTACGCTCTTCAGGTGACCAGCCTGTGCGGATTTTCAGTGTGACTGGCACATCCACAGCGTTTACAACGGTCTCTAGGATTGATTTTACAATCTCCGGATAACGCAGTAAGGCTGAGCCTGCTAGCTTACGATTCACTTTCTTAGCTGGGCAGCCCATATTGATATCAATGATTTGAGCGCCGCTCTCAACGTTAATTTGAGCTGCAGCAGCCATTTCATCGGGATCATTGCCAGCTATTTGAACGGAACGTACCCCGAGTTCATCGCGGTGAACCATCCTGAGTCTCGATTTATCTGTCTTCCAAACTTGTGGGTTAGAAGAAAGCATCTCCGATACCGTCATTCCAGCACCCATCGCATAACACAGGGACCTAAACGGTTTATCTGTGATGCCTGCCATGGGGGCAGCAATAAGACAGTTTCTCAACTGATATTGTCCGATTCGCATAACTAAATGGGGGCCATACTGTGACTGCAAGGGCGCGTATATTACGCATTTTTTACGAGATATGAAAGGACAAACTTTGAGCAAACGGTTATTTATCACTAACTTTTTTATCTTGCTTTTTAGAAAATAATAAAATTAGTGTTATTTAACAAGTTGTTAGGTGTTTTTTAACAACAGGCGCTAAAAATAACGATTACTTTGAATATCCAAGACTCACTTCTCGAGCAGAACAGATTATCATCAGCTATTGAGCAATATTTGAGCTGTAAGATAATCCATTCTGCAATTAATTTCAAAGAAATTATTCTTTGATTTTTACCGCAAACCCATTAAAAATGCTTGACACCAGTGATACGGCACCACTCATCTTTCTCTGCAACAGGGTCAATATTGAAGTCAGCACGATAAGCATCAGCAACACTTTCAGCTTGGCTGGCTAATACGCCAGACAGACCTAAATGACCACCGGCGCGCGGTAGCACACTGATCATCGGTGCAAGCTCACGTAAAGGGCCTGCAAGGATGTTAGCGACTACGACGTCAGCCTGAAGGTCTTGAGGTTGGTCTTTGGGTAAATAGAGCGACAGACGCTCTGAGACGCCATTACGCTCCGCATTATCGCGGCTCGCAAGAATCGCTTGTGGATCGATATCGATCCCGATCGCACGCGCTGCACCGAGCTTTAATGCTGCGATAGCTAAGATCCCTGATCCGCAACCGAAATCGATAACGGTTTTGCCTTCAAGATCCAATCCATCCAGCCACTCAAGGCATAACGAAGTCGTCGGGTGGGTTCCCGTGCCAAAAGCTAAGCCAGGATCTAACATCACGTTAACTGCAGTTGGATCTGGCACATCGCGCCAGCTAGGGCAGATCCATAAACGTTGACCGAAACGCATTGGGTGGAAGTTATCCATCCATTCGCGCTCCCAATCTTTATCTTCAATTTGTTCGATTTTATGAACGAAGCCGGCGCCGAGTAATGGGCTGTTTTCTAACTGAGTGACCACCCATTTCATGTCAGTTTCAGCGTCATATAGACCGATAACATCGGTATCGCCCCACAGGCGAGTTTCTCCAGGAAGTGGCTCGAAAACAGGTGTGTCGTGGCTGTCTTGGAAGGTGACGGACACGGAGCCTGTTTCCATGAGTTCATCGCCAAGGGCTTCTGCGTCTTTTGCGTTTGAGTTTAGTCTGATTTGTATCCAAGGCATTGTTTTTTCTCTTTTAAAATGCTCGTCATTCTTCACGCCATAGCGTTGTTGGCTGCGCTCACTAACCCTAGTCACATACTTGTGTATGCTCCTAGGGATTAGCTCGTTTGCCGTCTAGCTATGACGCGAATTATTTAGCGCATTGCATTTGTTCATTTACATTAGGTAAAGTCAAAATCAATGAGTGCTAGTTACCTGTTCATTTGGTGCCGATTGTACTGGATTTTTGCCAAAAAGATTACCAATCAAAAAGGCAATCAGGCTCAGGAACAGTGATGGCACAATGGCGTGGAAGCCCATAATTTCAATCTTAAATGAGGCGAAAATAGCGTAGCAAACACCGCCAACAATCATGCCGCTCAGGGCGCCAGTGCCGTTGGCTTTTTCCCAATATAATCCGAGAACCAATGGCCACAGGAATACCGCTTCTAATCCACCAAAAGCTAATAAATTCAGCCAGATAATCATTTGTGGTGGATTCCACGCAGCAATCAATAATAGCGCCCCTAAAATTAACGTTGAGAAGCTGGAAATGCGCGCCAGTTTTTTCTCATTTTTAATTTGCTCAGGTGCGGCGTTAAGGTAGATATCTTTCACGATCGTCGCTGAAGATTGCAGTAACTGGGCGTTAATGGTGGACATAATTGCGGCCATTGGTGCTGCCAGGAAAATCCCCGCGGCAAATGGTGGAAGAACCTGAACCATCAAGGTCGGGATCACTTGGTCTGGAATGGTTAAATCCGGTAGTATGGCACGCCCCAAGGCACCCGCGAAGTGCATACCAAACATCAAGATGGCCATCACGATGGTGCCCAGAATAATACCTTTATGAACGGCTTTGCTGTCTTTGTAGGAGATACAGCGCACCGCAGTGTGCGGTAATCCGATAACCCCAAAACAGACTAGCACCCAGAATGAGGCCATAAATGGTCCGCTGAGGATATCGTTGGCTCCTTCTGGGGAGACCAGTTTCGGGTCGATAGCATGCATTTTTTCCACGGCAGCAGGTAAACCTCCCGCATGGTAGATAATGGCAACCAGCAAAATAACGGTGCCAAGCAACATGACCAGCCCTTGCAACGCATCGTTGAGGACACTGGCTCGGAAACCACCAATCGCGGTATACAGCGCGATAGAGATACCAAAAATCATCAATCCATAGGTATAAGGAATGCCGGCTGCGGTTTCGAGTAGTCGTGCGCCACCGATAAATTGCACCGTCATTGCCCCAAAGAACGCGACTAATAAACTTACGCTAGCAAACCAAACGAGAAAACGACTTTGGTAACGGGCGTAGAGCATGTCGTTAAGGGTAACTGCATTATAGCGGCGAGCTAAGATAGCAAATTTTTTGCCAAGTACGCCCAAAGAGAGTCAGATCGCAGGTAGTTGGATCATGGCGAGGAGTACCCAGCCTAACCCATATTTGTAGGCGGCACCGGGACCTCCGATGAAGGAGCTAGCGCTGATGTAGGTTGCGGTGATGGTCATGGCTAAGACAAAGCCGCCCATCGAGCGATTACCTAGAAAATACTCGTTAAGAAATTCGCCTTTCGTGCGTTTTTTATAAGCGTAGAGCGAAAGGAGAAAAACGAGGAGCAGATAGCCGATTAAGGGCAGGAGAACTTCAGTCTGCATCTTTCTCCTCCAGCGAGATATCTTTGAATACGAGTTTAACCATCATGATGCATAGCAAAATAAAGATGATAGGGAGAATCAGACATGACCATTCAAACCATAACGGTAATCCGGTAACACCAAGTGTGTTACTGGGTAGATAAGCACAAAGTACCCAACCTATCATGTAGGCAATAGTCAGATATAGCGCCCAACGAGCTTCCCTGTTTGATTGAAGAAAACGTTTGTCCATCCGCTTTTCCTCCTCATGTTGACAAAAATAATCGGGGATTGTACGACAATCTGAAGGGGGAGTGTGAAAAATAGCGTAATAAAACCGATAATCCTGCCATTTATAGGCAAAAAAATACCGGAAATTGACTTTCCGGTATTTATTTTTAATGACGAAAATATCGATTATTCAGGGGATTATTCTTGAATACCGAGTTTTTTCTCCAAATAGTGGATATTGGTTCCACCTTTGGCAAAGTTTTCATCATTCATGATCATCTGTTGTAATTCGATGTTGGTTTTAATCCCATCGATGATCAGTTCGTTTAACGCGTTTTTCATACGAGCAATCGCGATTTCACGAGTTTCACCGTAAGTGATTAATTTACCGATCATTGAGTCATAGAACGGAGGTACAGAGTAGCCTGCGTAAATATGAGATTCCCAACGAACACCGAAGCCACCCGGAGAGTGGAAACGAGTGATTTTACCTGGGCTAGGCAGGAATGTATGCGGGTCTTCTGCGTTGATACGACATTCAATCGCATGACCGTGAACATTGATCTGATCCTGAGTCACAGATAACGGTAAACCAGAAGCGACACGCAGTTGTTCTTTGATTAAGTCAACACCGGTGATCATTTCGGTCACTGGGTGCTCAACCTGAATACGGGTGTTCATTTCGATGAAATAGAATTCGCCGTTTTCAAATAAGAACTCAAAAGTACCAGCGCCACGATAGCCGATTTCGATACAGGCTTTTGCACAGCGTTCACCGATATTACGGCGAATTTCTGGGGTGATCCCCGGTGCTGGTGCTTCTTCAACCACTTTTTGGTGGCGGCGCTGCATTGAACAGTCACGTTCAGCTAAATAAACAGCATGACCTTGACCATCTGCCATCACTTGGATTTCAACGTGACGTGGGTTTTCAAGGAATTTTTCCATGTAAACCATGTCGTTGTTGAATGCGGCTTTTGCTTCTGCACGGGTCAGGTTAATGGAAGATTCGAGATCTTTCTCATTACGAACCACACGCATACCACGACCACCACCACCACCAGATGCTTTGATGATAACTGGGAAGCCGATGCGTTTAGCAATTGCTTTGTTCTTTTCAGTGTCGTTACCCAATGGACCATCAGAACCTGGTACACATGGAACGCCTGCTTTTTTCATCGCGCTAATCGCAGAAACTTTGTCGCCCATTAGGCGGATAGTTTCAGCTTTTGGGCCGATAAAAATGAAACCTGATTGTTCTACTTGTTCTGCAAAGTCAGCGTTTTCAGACAGGAAACCGTATCCTGGGTGAATCGCCTGTGCGCCTGAAATTTCAGCCGCAGCAATGATAGCAGGGATATTCAAGTAGCTTTTTGCTGAGGCAGCCGGACCAATACAAATAGTTTCGTCTGCCAGCAATACGTGTTTTAAATCTCTATCTGCCGTGGAGTGAACCGCAACAGTTTTGATGCCGAGTTCTTTACATGCACGCAGAATTCGCAGTGCAATTTCCCCACGGTTAGCGATAACAATTTTTTCCAGCATGGAAACGCCTCGTTATTCGATGACAACTAATGGCTCGTCAAATTCTATTGCATCACCGTTTTGCAACAAAATAGCTTTAACAACACCAGCTTTATCTGCTTCGATTTGGTTCATCATTTTCATCGCTTCAACGATGCAAAGAGGATCGCCAACTTTGACAGTTTGACCAACTTCAACGAATGGTTTTGCTTCTGGGCTTGGTGAGCGGTAGAAAGTACCAACCATTGGTGAGCGAACTTGGTGACCAGAAACTGCCGCAGGTGCTGCTGGAGCCGCTGCTTCTTGTGCTGGAGCAACCGCGTTAGCTAATGCAGGTTGTTGAGCAACTGGTGCTGAGTAGAACTGTTGAGGTGCAGCCATCATTTGAGGTGCTGGTGATACACGACTGATACGTACTGACTCTTCACCTTCAGAAATTTCCAGTTCAGAAATGCCAGATTCTTCAACAAGTTCGATCAGCTTTTTAATTTTACGAATATCCATGGATATGATTCCGTACTCTTATATTTGAATTGAATTAATTAGTCGCACACGATTAACCGCGGCTTGTAATGCAAAACTGTAACCATCTGCGCCAAGACCACAAATAACTCCATTGGACATATCGGAGAAATAGGAGTGATGACGAAAGGGTTCTCTAGCATAAATATTAGACAGATGGATCTCGATAAATGGGATACAAACTGCTAATAGCGCATCACGCAGAGCAACACTTGTATGCGTGAATGCGGCCGGGTTGATTAGGATATAATCAACATTACCTTGTGCTGCATGAATTCTATCGATAAGTTCATGCTCTGCATTTGACTGAAAATGGCTCAGTTTCACCCCTAATTTTTCTGCTTCTTGCATCAGGTTCGATACAATTTCAGAAAGCGGTCGAGCCCCATATTTCTCAGGTTCTCTGGAACCCAGCATATTTAAGTTCGGGCCGTTAAGGAGCAAAATATGAGTATCTTCTGTCATTGTGTTGCTAACTCCGACGATATGTCAATAATCCGACAACATAACGCGATGTCGACGGTTTGTCATCTTTTATCATAAAAATAAATAGATTTTCCACTGACAAGGAAGAGCATTATAATTATTTCGTTGCATATAGCAGCAAAATACTGGTCTTATCAGAGAAATTACCCGAATTTATTTTATAAATTGTGCCGTAATCCACATTGTGGCGACACAATCACGCGTGTTGATGATTTAATTTTGAAGGTTTACTAGGGTACGCCCAGTGACTTCGTTTTTTAAGAGTTTTTTTGCGTGTTCGACACACTCTTCTAATGAAATCTCGCAGCTAACTTGATCATAAAACGCATCAGGTAAGAGTTGCGCTAAGCGTTCCCACACTTTTTGGCGTTTTGCCGCAGGGTAGTAAACGGAATCGACCCCTTGCAGACGGATATTACGCAAAATAAATGGCATAACAGTTGTTGGCAGTGAGAACCCGCCAGCCAGCCCGCATGCAGCCACAGCTCCATTATAGTTCACTTGCGCCAAGATATTGGCCAGCACGTCACCACCAACCGTATCGATAGCGCCTGCCCAACGCTGTTTATCAAGCGGTTTGGCTGGATGAGTAAATTCACTGCGAGGTAGTACGCTTTTCGCACCAATTTTCAGTAAATAGTCGTGATTTTCTGCGCGACCTGAAATCACCACAACTTGATAGCCCAATATAGAAAGTAATTGGATTGCGACACTCCCAACACCACCACTGGCGCCGCTCACTACAATTTCTCCACTTTCAGGAGTGATCCCTGCATCTTCAAGGGCATTCACGCACAACATGGCAGTAAATCCAGCGGTGCCGATGATCATGGCATGTTTCAGTGATAATGCTTCAGGAAGAGGGGTTAAATAATCGGCAGGAACTTTCGCTTGTGTGGCGAGTCCACCCCAGTGTGTTTCGCCAACTCCCCATCCTGTTAATAATACGTGTTGGCCAATATGAAAACGGGGATCTTCACTGTGATGAACGACGCCAGAAAAGTCAATTCCGGGTACCATTGGATATTGACGGACAACGCCTGCTTTTCCATTAATAGCTAGCGCATCTTTATAGTTAATTGTCGACCAGTGAATATCGACGATGACATCGCCTGCGGGTAATGACTCAGTAGGTACATTGAGGATTTCTGGGACGATTTTATCGTCTTGTTGCTGTAAAACGAGCGCTTTCATGATCCACCCCTAATTTTATGATTAAATAAGTGTTTTTTTTAATTTACACACAGGTAAAATCGTTTTCATTGACGCCAGAATGGTATTCAAGCTATTACTTATGTAATTAATTTGTAAAAATGCATTTTTTTCTAGCATAACTAGGCTTTTATCATGCAAAATGTCCTACTCTGACTAATACATCAGCGTGTCGACATGGTTATGGCTTAATTTAAAGTTGATAATAGAATCAGCGAAATTTAAGTTCACTTATTTTGTTGTTAAAAAGCTAGATGTATAGCAATAATTAAAATATAAAAAATTTATTTGAACTTGTAGACGTAATCGCTTGTCACACTGGGAAGAACGTAAAGATGGAGTATATAACAACCAGAGGGCTGTCCATTTTTCGTGCGCGAATGATGAAAAATTTCAAAGGCGTTTGAATTAAGGGTGATTTTCGGGGTTTTTATCTGCTTCGTTTTGTTATAGAAGCATGTACGATTTTAGTATGTGAAAATAGATGAATTAACCATATTTATGAAGTGATTGATTTACGCCTTGAGGCAGCTTCAAGTGGTTGGTAGAGTAGACGGGTTTTTATTCGTCCCCAGCTTGCAGGATAATCCTTTCGTTATGTTTAAAAAATTTCGTGGCATGTTTTCTAATGACCTGTCGATTGACTTGGGTACGGCCAATACCCTCATTTATGTCAAAGGACAAGGCGTCAAATTAAATGAACCCTCTGTAGTTGCAATTCGTCAGGATCGCGCGGGCTCGCCAAAAAGCGTTGCTGCGGTTGGTGGTGAAGCGAAACAGATGCTGGGGCGTACACCGGGTAACATTTCCGCAATTCGACCAATGAAAGATGGTGTGATTGCAGACTTTTTCTTAACTGAAAAAATGTTACAACACTTTATCAAGCAAGTTCATAGCAACAGCTTCCTGCGTCCAAGCCCTCGTGTTTTAGTCTGTGTGCCTGTTGGTGCAACTCAAGTTGAGCGTAAAGCTATCCGTGAATCTGCATTAAGTGCAGGTGCCCGCGAAGTTTTCCTAATTGAAGAGCCAATGGCAGCGGCAATCGGTGCTGGTTTACCTGTTTCTGAAGCGACAGGTTCCATGGTTGTCGATATCGGTGGTGGTACCACTGAAGTCGCTGTTATCTCTCTGAACGGTGTAGTTTACTCTTCTTCTGTTCGCATTGGTGGTGACCGTTTTGACGAGTCAATCATCAACTATGTGCGTCGTAATTATGGTTCCTTAATTGGTGAAGCAACAGCTGAGCGTATCAAGCATGGTATCGGTTCTGCTTTCCCAACTGATGAAGTTTATGAAATTGAAGTTCGCGGTCGTAACTTGGCTGAAGGTGTACCTCGCGGATTCAAAATGAACTCCAACGAAATTTTAGAAGCATTACAAGAGCCACTGACCGGTATCGTGAGTGCGGTAATGTTAGCGTTAGAACAGTGCCCACCAGAATTAGCATCTGATATTTCAGAGCGCGGTATGGTATTAACGGGTGGTGGTGCTCTTCTGCGTAATTTAGATCGTTTATTAATGGAAGAGACTGGCATTCCGGTCATCGTTGCTGAAGATCCTTTAACCTGCGTTGCTCGTGGCGGCGGTAAAGCGTTAGAGATGATTGACATGCACGGCGGTGACCTGTTTAGCGAAGACTAAATCACGCCATAAGCGACTGGAGTTTTTTAGCTCCAGTCGCTTTGACTATTTTTTTATTCTCCGACCATTAGCGAAACTTAGCCATACATGAAGCCAATTTTTAGGCGAGGTCCTTCCCTACAGTTACGCATTTTTATTGCAGTGATAATTGCATTGGTGCTGGTGGTGATTGACCATCGATTTGAGCCTTTCAATAAAATCCGTAATTATTTAGACACGGCGGTTAGCCCATTCTATTTTTTAGCTAACGGACCACGTCAATTCCTTGATAATATCTCTGACACCCTTTCAACGCGGGATCAGCTCCAGTTTGAGAATAAAGCTCTACGCCAAGAGCTATTATTAAAAAAAGCGGATAACTTGCTGCTTGAGCAACTCAAACAAGAAAATGCCCGTTTACGCGAACTGTTAGGTTCCCCATTACGCCAAGATGAACATATGATGGTGACGCAAGTCATTTCAGGTGCGAACACGCCTTATCGCGACCAAGTCGTGATAGATAAAGGCAGTAATGACGGCGTTTATGAAGGCCAGCCAGTTATCAGCGATAAAGGCGTGGTAGGTCAGGTTGTTGGTACCAGTAATTTTAATAGCCGCGTTTTATTAATTTGCGATACTGCCCATGCATTGCCTGTGCAAGTCTTACGTAATGATATCCGTGTTATTGCTGCGGGCTCAGGATGTGCGGATGACCTGCAATTAGAGCCACTTCCTGGAAATACAGATATTCGTGTTGGTGATGTGTTAGTGACTTCGGGCTTAGGTGGACGATTCCCTGAAGGGTATCCTGTTGCTGTTGTTTCAGCGGTGAAGCATGATACTCAACGTGCCTATACTATCATCTCTGCAAGACCAAGTGCTGAGTTACAACGTCTACGTTATTTACTCCTGCTGTGGGGCAATGAAAGTGATCCGAAAACCCCATTACAGCCATCCGATGTTTACCGGGCTGCAAATGAGCGTTTAATGAAAGTGTTGCCGCAGGTGTTACCAACACCAAGCGAGATTCAAGGACCACCATTACCACCGTCCATGCAACCTACACAGCCTCAACCTCAGCCATAAGATAGAGTGAGGGAAACGGTATGATGAAAGGGTGGAGAGGAAATCATAATGGATGAGTATCGCGGTAATGGGCGCATCATTATCTGGCTATCTTTCTTTATTGCACTGATTTTGCAGGTAATGCCGTGGCCTGAACAATTGGCATTTTACCGACCATCATGGTTACTGCTGATTTTAATATACTGGGTAATGGCATTACCGCATCGCGTCAGTGTGGGTACCAGCTTTATTTTAGGAATTATTGTCGATTCTATTCAAGGATCAGCTCTGGGCGTACATGCGCTCTCCTTCAGCATCATTTGTTATCTCGTGGCATACAAGCATCAGCTTTTACGTAACATGGCACTGTGGCAGCAAGCTTTGATTATTGTTGCATTAACGGTGGTGCAAGACCTTGCTGTTTTCTGGGCAGAATTCCTTTCCTCACAAGTCTTATTCCACCCACAAGTATTCTGGAATAGTTTGGTGAATGGTATTCTGTGGCCATGGTTATTTTTACTGTTACGAAAAATTCGCCGCCAATTTTCAGTATGTTAAGATTGTGGCCGTTGATGATAACTGGAATGACAATTTATGAGCTTAATTTATCTTGCATCAGGTTCACCGAGACGACGTGAATTAGTCCAACTGCTAGGTTATTCCTTTGAAATCTTGCGTCCCGAAGTGGAAGAAAAATGGCAAGAAGGGGAATCGCCTCAGGCGTATGTCCAGCGCTTAGCGCGAGATAAATCCCGAGCGGGTGTAGCAATTGCTCCTGCGGATCATCCAGTTTTGGGTGCAGATACTATTGTGGTTCTTGACGGTAAAATATTAGAAAAACCGCGAGACGCGGTCCATGCTCAGCAAATCCTCAGTGACCTTTCTGGTAAAACGCATCAGGTAATGACCGCCATTGCTGTGTCGAACAAGCATGAGACTCTAACCTCATTGATTACGACAGATGTGACATTCCGCGAGTTATCTTTGCTGGAAATACAGGATTATATACAATCTGGCGAGCCAATGGATAAAGCGGGCGCTTACGGTATCCAAGGTCTCGGTGGACGTTTTATTCGATGCATTAATGGCAGCTATCATGCAGTGGTGGGCTTACCATTGGTCGAAACAGAAGAATTAATACAACGATTTTTAGCGTTAGGTGATGGGAAGGGGAATTCATGACTACGGAACTATTAGTAAACGTAACACCATCTGAAACGCGCGTAGCTTATATTGATGGTGGGATCTTACAAGAAATACATGTCGAACGAGAGGCGAAAAGAGGGCTAGTAGGGAATATCTACAAAGGTCGTGTGAGCCGAGTTTTACCTGGTATGCAGGCGGCCTTTGTTGATATTGGTCTGGATAAAGCAGCCTTTTTACACGCCTCGGACATTATGCCTCACACCGAATGCATTGCGGGTGACGAGCAGAAAAACTTTCATGTTAGAGATATCGCTGAGCTGGTGAAGCAAGGGCAAGATTTAATTGTCCAAGTGGTTAAAGACCCACTTGGCACCAAAGGCGCAAGACTCACCACAGACATTACGTTGCCTTCTCGTTACTTGGTTTTCATGCCGGGAGCTTCCCATGTTGGTGTATCTCAGCGTATTGATAGTGAAGAAGAAAGAGAGCGTTTAAAAGAGTGTGTCGCACAATATTGCGATGAAAACGGCGGGTTTATCATTCGTACCGCCGCAGAAGGTGTGGCTGAAGAGGATGTTAAACAGGATGCTGCATTTTTAAAACGCTTATGGGCGAAAGTGATTGAACGCAAAAAACGTAATGTCACGCGTACTAAAATTTACGGTGAGCTTTCACTGGCATACCGTATCATTCGCGACTTTGCTGGCGCATCCCTCGACCGTATTCGCGTGGATTCTCGTTTAACCTACACGCAGTTGGAAGAGTTTATTGCGGAATATGTGCCGGAAATGACGGCGAAGCTTGAGTTATACCAAGGCAACCAACCTATCTTTGACTTGTTCGATGTGGAAAATGAAATTCAACGCGCGATGGACAGAAAGGTTGAATTGAAATCGGGCGGGTATCTGATCATTGACCAAACGGAAGCGATGACTACCATCGATATCAATACGGGCGCATTCGTGGGTCACCGTAATTTAGAAGAAACTATCTTTAATACCAACGTTGAAGCGACTCAAGCCATTGCGCGCCAATTACGATTAAGAAATCTCGGTGGTATTATTATCATCGACTTTATCGATATGTCTGATGTTGAACATCGTCGCCGTGTGTTAGCCTCACTTGAACAAGCTTTAAGTAAAGATAAGGTAAAAACCACCATTAATGGATTCTCTCAGCTAGGATTAGTTGAGATGACACGTAAAAGAACCCGTGAAAGCTTGGAGCATGTGCTGTGCGATACCTGCCCAACTTGCCAAGGCCGTGGTACAGTGAAATCGGTTGAAACCGTATGTTATGAAATTTTGCGTGAAATTGTGAGAGTTCACCGCACAATCGATGCTGATAGATTCTTAGTGTACGCATCAAAAGCGGTGGTGGATGTGTTGACCGGGGATGAATCTCACGCATTAGCGGAAGTTGAAATCTTTGTAGGGAAACAAGTTAAAGTGCAGATTGAGCCGTTATATAGCCAAGAACGCTTTGATGTCGTCATGATGTAGCATTCTGCTTGAAGGAGAAACTGGTGAAACGACTGCCACGTATCGTACTCGTGACAACCGCTGCCGTATTGTTGCTGTGTGCGTTGGTACTCACCAGTTTGCGTTTTCTATTACCCAATATTGATAATTATCGCCAAGAAATTATCACTTACGTTGAAAATCACAGTGATATCTCACTGGATATTGGTCAGATTGAAGGGGCTTGGCGCTATTATGGTCCCGAGCTTATCATTTCCGATGTTGTTGTCAAAAATCCAATAACCGATATACAAGTCAACAAAATCACTATCGAATTAGATATTTGGAATTCGCTATTATCTTTGCGTTGGCGTTTTCGTGATTTGACGTTTTATCAACTGAATGTGGATTATAAAGTCCCGCTGAGTTTTGATGGACCGGAAGATGAAACCACGAACTATGATGGCGTGGATGACCTGTTTTTACGGCAGTTTGACCATTTTATTTTAAAAGATAGCCAATTGACATTTTTGACGCCATCAGACCAAAAGATGACGTTACTATTGCCTGAACTTTCATGGCTTAACCAAGATGCCCGCCACCGCGCCCAAGGTTTCGTTAGCCTTGAAACGCTAAATAAGCAAAATAGTTATCTGCAAGTGAAGCTGGATGTGTCGGATAAAAACGGCGTACTCAGTGACGGCATATTCTATTTGCAGGCTGATAACATTGATATGCAGCCTTGGCTCAGCAAGTGGTTACGGGATAATACGGGGCTGCGGGACGCCAACTTCAGTTTATCATCGTGGATCACCCTCAAGAATAATCGTATAGATAATGGTCTGATCCAGCTACGTCAAGGTGAAGCGAACTGGGGGGAAGAGCCTCTCACACAAAATCTTCAAGTGAATGATTTATTGGTGCGTATGAAGCGCCAAGGTAACGGTTGGCTGTTTAATATTCCTGAGCTAGATACCCTGAAAACCAATGAATATATCTGGCCGCAAGGGAGCGTCTCCGTTCTGTATTTGCCTTCATCGGCAAAATATCAAAATAAAGATCACTGGCGCATTCGCGCAAAAAATATTGAGCTAGAACGTCTAAGTGAAGTCTTGCCGACATTCTCGTTTGTTACGCCAGAATTAGTGCAAGATTGGCAGCATCGTCAACCGACGGGATTAGTCTCGGAATTTGCTCTCGACCTAACGCAAGACACTGAAGACCATACGCAAATCAGTATGGACTGGCAGGATGTTAGCTGGAAAAAATGGAAAGAGCTTCCTTCTGTAAACCATTTCTCAGGGGTACTTATTGGCGGTGCTCAACAAGGGATCCTCTCATTTTCGCTGAAAGATAGTATCGTGGATTATCGCGATGAATTTAAAGCACCTTTTGAGATTAGTAACGCCAGCGGCAAATTAAATTGGATCAATAACAGCAGCGAATTCAAATTGTGGAGTTCCGGTGTGAATTTGCAAGCTAAGGCCGTCAAAGCCAATGGCGACTTTAGCTATGCGAAAGCGAAGCAGCATGATATTGCCGATTTGGCTATTTTAGCGGGGATCAGCACCGATGATGCAGGGGAAGCTTGGCGCTATTTCCCTCAAAAGCTGATGGGACAGGAGCTAGCGGATTATCTGACCAAAGCGATCATTGCTGGACATGTAGACAATGCGACGTTGGTGTATAAAGGCGACCCCGCACATTATCCTTACTATAAAAATGACGGGCAGTTCCAAGTGTATGTGCCGCTGCGTGATGGCACATTCGAATACGATGACCAATGGCCTGCATTACTGGATTTAAACCTCGATTTAGATTTTAGCCGCGCAAGTTTAGCGATGCATACGGACTCGGTGAAATTAGGGGATGCAACGGCAGAAAATCTCGATGCAGTAATTCATGATTACTTCGATGAAATGTTATATATCGATGCGGGAGTGAGTGGCACGGGCAAACAGATCCAACAATACTTCACCCATACACCACTCAAACATTCCCTTGGCGATACGCTGGATGAGCTACAAATTGATGGTACCGTAACCGGTAAGCTTAATCTCGCGATTCCATTATCGGCTGGAAAAGATGTTGTCGCGAAAGGGCAAGTCAATCTTAATAAAAATAATGTGTTTGTACGCCCAATCGATAGCACATTGCATGGATTGACTGGCAGCTTCAAATTTACCAATGGGGATTTAGTCAGTGATAACATCACGGGGCAATGGTTAGAACAGCCAGTTTCTTTGGATTTCACGACATTAACGCGCCCGAAAGATTATTTGGTGGATATTAACCTTGGCGGAAATTGGGAGCTAAATAAAGTTCCCATGCTGCCAAGTGATATCAAAGGGAAAGTCTCTGGCGTGAGTGATTGGAAAAGCCAAATTCATATCACGTTACCAGAATCATCCAAGCAAGCGACAGGCTTACAGATTGAGGTAGCCGCAGGATTAAATAAGCTAAAAAGCCAGTTACCTGCACTGAATACTGAACTACTGCAACAGCTTGGTAAGATGAATATTCAAGCAAAAGGCACGACGGAGCAATTAACGGTAGGTGGTGATATTGGTCAGCGTCTTGGTTTTAATTCTCAGTGGTCGCTCACCAGCTCGCCATTGAAACTACAAAAAGCTCACATTGCCCCATGGAATAATCAGGTTCCTGCATTACCAAACGGCTCGACCATTTTAGTGGATTTACCTGCGGTAGAAGATGTCAATTGGGAGAAATTAGCGAGTGGCTTTTTATCTTCTTCTGCCAGCGAACATGTGGGGCAAATTGGCTACCCAGATACCCTTGAGGTTAAAGCGCCATCCGTTTATTTGGCAGGTCAGCGTTGGAAAGATTTGAGCTTCTCTTATGATTTATACCGTGATGAACAGCAAATTAATGTAGAAAGTGCAAACCTAAAAGGGCAGCTACAGATTTGGAAACAGCAGCCATGGGCGCTGGATATTGAATACCTGTATTACAATCCTGAAGGTTCGCTAGCGTCAAACGAAAAGACCCCTTCATCGGAAGTATTCGACTTTAGTCAGTGGCCTAAAGTGAACATCCATTGTGCCGAGTGTTGGGTGAGTGGGCAAAAACTGGGAGAAATCTCGGCGCAAGTCACGCCAGTGGGGCAGCACACTTTAAAATTAACCGCAGGTTCACTGAAAAACAGTGCCAGTGAGTTAAAGCTTGATGCCTTATGGCGCAGTAATGATGGCAATAAAACTGAGATTGCAGGCTCGCTAACTGGCGAGGCTTTCGATGAAACTGCCGCTTATTTTGGTGTCTTGGTGCCGATTATCGACTCTCCATATTCGATTGAATTTGACCTGAACTGGGCGCAGGTTCCTTGGGAGCCTGAGGTTGCGACACTGAATGGGAAAATGTCAGCAAAATTAGGGAAAGGTGCGATTGCCCATATGGGGGGCGGGCGTGCTGGGCAGTTACTACGTCTAGTCAGTTTTGATGCATTATTGCGCAAACTTCAATTAGATTTCCGGGATACGTTCAGTAATGACTTTAACTTTGATTCGATTAAAGGCAATGCGGTCATCAATCAAGGTATTCTAACCTCGAAGGATCTTTATATTGATGGATTAGTCGCGGATATTGCCTTGAATGGGGATATTGACCTTGTTAAGCGCCAAATTAATGCGGAAGCGGTCATTACCCCTGAAATTTCTGCTACAGTAGGTGTAGCTACCGCATTCGTGATTAACCCGTTTGCGGGCGCGGCAGTATTTGCGGCATCGAAGGTCCTTGGTCCGTTGTGGAGTAAAATTTCGGTTATTCGCTATCGCGTAAGCGGTAGTCTGGATGAACCTAAAATTGATGAAGTACTACGTCAGCTTAAGGAGACTCAAGAGTAATGAAAACGGGTAATGTTGCACTTTTGCAGTTATGTAGTGGTAAGAATACAAAACACAACTTGGCACAGATAGAGCAGCAAATTAAACAGTTGCCTGATACCGTGCAGTTAGTTCTTACTCCTGAAAATGCATTACTATTTGCTGATGCTGCAACCTATCGTAAACAGGCTGAAACAGAAGGTAATGGCCCATTACAAGACGCTATCCGTGGGATGGCTATCCGTTACAATGTGTGGATCCTGATTGGGTCAATGCCATTGATTAGCCGTGAAGATCCTGAACGTATTACCAGTAGTAGCTTACTGTTTGATGCGAAAGGGAATATCACTGCGCGTTACGATAAAATTCATATGTTTGATGTGAACATCGAAGATGAACAAGGCGAGTATAACGAATCGGTTATTTATCAACGTGGTGAGCACCTGACTGTGGTTGATACACCAGTAGGTCGCTTAGGTTTAACCATTTGTTATGATTTACGTTTCCCTGGCTTATTCCAAGCATTACGTGAACAAGGTGCGGAGATTATTTCCGTCCCTGCGGCGTTTACTCGTTATACTGGACAAGCTCACTGGGAGCCACTGTTAAGAGCCCGTGCGATTGAAAACCAGTGCTATGTTTTAGCGCCAGCGCAAGTTGGGGTGCATGGTACGCGTCGTACATGGGGACATACTCTCGCCGTAGATGGCTGGGGTAAGGTGATGAAAAAGAATGTGGATGCTGTTTCCGCGTTGGTCGTGAATGTCCAGCCAGACAGCTTAAAAGTGATGCGTGAACAGATCCGAGTGGTGAAACATAACCGCTTTAGACCACAATTAACATCATTGATTAAAAAATAAACTAAATAAGAGTAACGAATATGAGTTTAGCTTCTGTCAGCGAACATTTGCTGGCTGCCAACGGTCTTGGTCAAGATAATCTGTATGATATTTTAGGGCTGCTATCTGAGCGCCGTGTTGATTATGGGGATCTCTTTTTTCAGTCTAGCTACCATGAATCATGGGTTTTAGAAGATCGAATCATTAAAGATGGCTCCTACAATATTGACCAAGGTGTTGGGGTTCGAGCGATTACGGGTGAAAAAACGGGTTTTGCCTATGCAGACCAAATTTCATTGCTGGCACTAACCCAAAGCACCACTGCAGCCCGTAGTATCGTGACTGAACAAGGCTCTGGAAAGTCACAGATTTTAACCAATGTAGACTACAAAAAACTCTATTCTGAAGTGGATCCTTTGCGTAGCTTACCGCGTGAGCAGAAAATTGAATTGCTGCATCGCGTTGACCAAGTGGCGCGCGCTGAAGATCCTCGCGTAATTGAAGTGAATGCCAGCTTAACTGGTGTGTATGAGCAAGTGTTAGTTGCTGCCACCGATGGCACATTAGCAACGGATATTCGCCCTCTGGTGCGTTTATCGGTGAGTGTGCTGGTGGAACATGATGGCAAACGTGAACGCGGAGCAAGCGGCGGCGGCGGTCGTTATGGTTATGAATATTTCCTCGAAATCCATCAAGGGCAAGTACTCGCGGAGCAGTATGCCCGTGAAGCGGTACGCATGGCGTTAGTGAATTTATCTGCAGTTGCCGCTCCTGCAGGCATGATGCCTGTAGTATTAGGTGCAGGCTGGCCAGGTGTTCTACTCCATGAAGCGGTAGGTCATGGTCTAGAAGGTGACTTTAACCGTCGTGGCACCTCTGTTTTCTCAGGAAAAATGGGAGAGCAAGTCGCATCTTCCCTGTGTACCGTGGTGGATGATGGAACCATCGCAGGGCGTCGCGGTTCATTAGCGATTGATGATGAGGGGGTTCCTGGTCAATACAATGTGTTGATTGAGAATGGAATTCTACGTAACTATATTCAAGATAAACATAACGCGCGTTTAATGGGAGTGGCGCCAACTGGGAATGCGCGTCGTGAATCTTACGCTCATTTACCAATGCCTCGCATGACAAATACCTATATGTTAGCGGGTGAATCAACACCGGAAGAGATTATTGCCAGTGTTGAAAAAGGGTTGTATGCGCCGAATTTCGGTGGTGGTCAGGTGGATATCACATCGGGTAAATTTGTGTTTTCAACCTCTGAAGCTTACTTAATTGAAAATGGTAAAATTACTTCACCAGTGAAGGGGGCGACCTTGATTGGTTCTGGTGTTGAAGCTATGCAGCAGATCTCCATGGTAGGTAATGACCTGGCGTTGGATAAAGGCGTAGGTGTTTGTGGTAAAGAAGGGCAAAGCGTGCCAGTGGGTGTGGGGCAACCGACACTGAAACTCGATAAAATGACCGTGGGTGGCACCGCGTAATCACACGTTAAGATAGTCTTTTATTTTTCGCCCTAGTCACGAATGTGACTGGGGCGATTATTTATCCGCACAGCAAAAATAATTGAGGCGTTATGAATAAGCGTATTATTTCTTTAGTGTTAATGGCAATTTTGATTGCGGTTAGCCTGTACTTTAAAGGTGGCGAGCAGGGCGCACCGGAACCATCTTCTGGTACATCATCAACCACACAAACTATATCAAGTACACAAAGCATACCGCCTTCCCGCGAAGCGATAACTCCGCGTGAAACGCCAAAAACGATTGATCAGCTGACCGCTCAGAACAATGTGGTCAGTTTTATGGAAAAATATCAAAAACTCCCCGCATTTTACATGACAAAAAAACAGGCAAGAGAAGCGGGTTGGGATGCTAAAAAAGGGAATTTATGTGAAGTTTTGCCCGGTAGAGCCATCGGTGGCGACCGCTTTTCTAACCGTGAAAAAGGCCTGCCTATTGCCGATGGGCGACAGTGGTTTGAAGCTGATATAAATTATCGTTGCGGGCATCGTGGTGCAGACCGTCTACTCTATTCCTCTGATGGAATGATCTTCGTTAGTACAGACCATTATAAAACGTTCCAACAAGTTAAATGATTGGGGGATAGCGATGAGCAAGACCGTCGTTTTTGATTTTCGTGAAATAGATAGCCTTGAGGAATTTTATCGGCAATTTCAGCAACAGTTCTCGCTTCCTAAATGGTTTGGCCATAATCTCGATGGGTTATGGGATGTGATTACTGGGGAAATAGAGTTACCCGTTACGCTGATTTTTAGCCATTTAAAGGCGGTTCAGCGTACGCAATTTTCATCGGTGATTGAATTGATGAATGAAGCAGAAGAAGAGCTAGATGAAGCGTTTATTTTTCTCATAGATATCACGAATAATGAGAATGATGCTTCACAAACCCCATGCTAGATTTGCGAAATGATTCTGCGTTTAGCCATTTTTTGTGGCGATTAATATTGAGGACGATTAAGTGGACGGTAAAAAAGTTATCATTGTTCATGGTTATACAGCATCACCGAATGATAATTGGTTTAACTGGTTAAAAGATGAATTAGAAGCGGTAGGGGCGACGGTTGATGTACCTGCATTACCAGAATCAAATTCTCCTGACCCGCAAAAATGGCAGCAATGTTTACTTGATGCCAATATTCAGTTTGATGAAAATACTATTTTAGTTGGGCACAGTTTAGGGTGCATTACGGTATTACGCTTTCTGGAAAATAATGCGCCAGAAGGGGCTAAAATTGGCGGCTATGTGCTAGTTTCTGGGTTTGATCGCTCGCTGGATTCGTTGTCTGAGTTGGCTGACCATACTCAGTTTTCATTGGATTATAATAAGCTGATTGGCATAACGGATAAGCGAGCTTCGATTATCTCTTCCAATGATTGGGTCGTGGATCCTGATGCTTCAATTGAGTTAGCAAAAGCATTAAAAACCTCTGTCACGATGGTGGAAAGTGCTGGGCATTTTCTTGATAGAGAAGGTTATACTCGACTTCCTGCATTACTCAATCTTCTACGATTTTGGTATTAAAAAATTCCCCTATGTTTTTACCACATAGGGGGATCTGAATATTTTGAATTTATTTACTTTAGATAACTCGGCACAGAGGATTCAAATAGTTGAATCAGCTCAGGATCCATATATAGGTAGTCGTCGGGAATATCTAGTACATGGATGGGCTTATGTTCAAGTAAACGAGAAAAATCGGCTATGAGCCGATTTTTATGTTTCAGCTCCATCACAAAAATAACATCCGCCCAGCGAATGAGATTGACATTGATGGGGCGTTTGGCATTGCGGCTAGTTCCCGCTGAACGAGTTACCCAGCGCGGGTGATTGCGCCAGATCTGTTCAGCGGTAGGGCTACGCCATTGATTTCGACTGCAGATGAATAAAAGGTTCATTTGTCATTTTGCATATCTTCAAGGCTACGTCGCGCTAGTAACGCGTTACTCACTTGAGGATAATCAATGCCTAGTTGTGTGGCACGAGCCAATTTTTCACTTCGAAGGTACAAATGCTTCCAGTTTTTTTCTGGAGTAAAACATTGGGTTTCTTGTGAATTTAAATTGTCGCGTGATTTGTTAATACGATCTTTGGCTCGACGCCAAGCTCTATTTCGGGTGTTATCCATATTTGCCTCATTAATTTATCGTGGTTCAGCAGCCGCGATAATACGGGTCAAAATATGACGTTGAAGATGATAGTGCGATTTGGTATCGCAAGCAACAATGGGGTGGGTTTTTAAGAATACTCCCCTAAACCACTGTGGGTATAGGGGAATAGATGATTAGTTGCTATCAGAAAGTTCTTTCAGATATTGGAAAATCTGGCGGAATGCTTTTGGTGGTTTATTTCCATCACGCTCTTTCTTCGCATTACGGACTAATGCTCGCAGTTGCTGGCGATCAGTTTGTGGGAATAGCGCAACGACTTCTTCAATGACTTCATCGCCATCGGCTAATAAACGGTTACGCAGATCTTCCAGCTTGTGCAAAATAACAACTTGCTGGTTATGGCGGTTTTTCAGCTTATCAAGGGCTTCAGTGATCGGTTCAACTTCACGAGAACGTAGTAGTTTACCGATAAGTTGTAATTGACGACGACGACCTTCACGTTTAATTTTTTGCGCTAATTCAATAGCCTCAAGTAATTGAGTGTCTAATGGGATGCGCTCAAGCTCGCTTTTACTTAAATCAACAAGTTCCGCCCCCAGTTTTTTGAGGATCTCGGCATCGCGTTTAATTTCGCTTTTGCTGACCCAAATAATCTCATCGTCCTCATCATCTTGGGGCGCTGGGATATCATCCAGCCAATCTTCAGGCTGTTTGGCCATAGGGATTTTCCTTTTTACTAAACGCCGCCGTGTAATTACGAGTAATTAGCATGATTTACGGCGTTGTGAGTGTTAACATTTATAGATTAACTCTATTGTAACTGGGAAAACCCCCTTATGACTACCTGACATTGATATGTCGAGGTAGAAAATCACTTTTCCCCTCTTTATTGGACAAAATGCATGAGTGTTACTGAACAAGTTGCCGAACAACGTAAACAATTAGAACAAGCCGTCGCCCACGCATTGGAATTCGCCAAAAGCCGTTGTGATGGCGCTGAAGTTGCAGTCAATAAAAGCACCGGCATTAGCGTGAGCACGCGCCAAGGTGATGTGGAGAATGTGGAATTTAACAGTGATGGGGCGCTCGGGATCACGGTTTACCATAAACAACGCAAAGGCAGTGCATCTTCAACGGATTTAAGCGACGAAGCCATTGAGCGTACAGTTCAAGCCGCGATTGATATTGCGTCTTATACTTCTGAAGACCCGTGTGCAGGCCCTGCTGACAAATCATTACTGGCATTTGATGCGCCGGATTTAAACCTATTCCAAGCTACAGAGCTTTCCCCTGAGGAAGCCATCAAGCTGGCATCAATTGCGGAAATGACCGCATTAAATGCAGATTCACGCATTGTGAATACGGAAGGTGGTAGCTTCAATGGACACTATGGTATCCGTGTCTTTGGTAACTCTCTAGGTCTATTAAAGAGCTACAGTTCTAGCCGTTATTCGATGTCGAGCTGCGTAATCGCCGAGCAAAATGGTGAAATGGAGCGCGATTATGCGTATACCATCGCACGTAGCATGCAGGCATTAAAATCCCCTGAGTGGGTAGGTCAAGAGTGTGCTCGTCGTACATTATCTCGCTTATCGCCTCGTAAATTGCCAACCATGAAAGCTCCCGTTATTTTTGCCTCAGAAGTGGCGACGGGGTTATTTGGTCATTTAGTCGGTGCTATCAGTGGCAGCAGCATTTATCGTAAATCATCATTCTTAATGGATAGCCTTGGCAAACAAATTTTACCAAGCTGGTTAACCATTAATGAGCAGCCGCATTTGATGGGTGGTTTAGCCTCATCCCCATTTGACAGTGAAGGTGTACGTACTACTGAGCGCAATATTGTGGAAAATGGCGTTCTGCAAACCTGGCTGATGACCAGTTATTCTGCGCGTAAACTGGGGCTGCAAAGCACAGGTCATGCGGGTGGGATTCATAACTGGCGCATTGAAGGACAAGGCATATCATTTGACGCTTTATTGAAGAAAATGGGGACCGGCTTAGTGGTCACTGAGCTGATGGGACAGGGTGTGAGTGGAATTACGGGGGACTATTCCCGTGGGGCATCCGGTTTTTGGGTAGAAAATGGCGAAATTCAGTATCCTGTGAGCGAAATTACCATTGCAGGTAATTTGAAGGATATGTGGATGAACATGGTGACTATCGCCGATGATATCGAAACGCGCAGCAATATTCAGTGTGGTTCTGTGCTGATCCCTGAAATGAGTATTGCAGGGCAGTAAGTTCTAGTTGAATAATAAGCGCTAAATAGCAAAAAGGCACTCAATGAGTGCCTGAATACCGCCTGAAGACTAACGACAGTTTCTTGATGGAAACTTTTTTCGGCTAGTCTTCTTTCTCTTGTTGAGCATCGCAACTAGCGATGGAACTCGCCAGCCGCTTCAGGTTGATAAACAATCTCTAACACACGAACACGGGTTTCTACGCCGTTTGGCAGCGCCCAGCTAATTTCGTCGTTAACATGTAAACCTAATAAAGCTGCACCGATTGGCGCCATCACGGACAGTTGTTCTGCACTATCTTTGAGAGAGGCAGGGTAAACCAATGTGCGTGTGCGCTCTTCGTTACTGATTAAATCTAAGAAACGAATAGTGCTGTTCATTGTGACCACATCCGCAGGGATCTCTTGTGGAGATACGATATCTGCGCGGTCTAATTCGTCGTTTAGTGCTTCAGCAACAGGCGTACCCGCATAAGCGGCTTGCTCCATCAGGGCATCTAAGCGTTCTGCATCTAAATCATTGATAATAATTGTTGGCTTTGTCATACCACACTCCAATAGGGACGTACAAAGCAAACACCCCCCACCCAGAAGGCAGGGGGTGTTTGCTAGAAAATAGATTATGTAAAATATTAGGCGCTATAGGCGTTAAAGGGAAGAGATCGGGATCACGAACTCGGTGCCTATGCGTGTAAAACCATGTATATCGCTCTGTTCGCTAAGATGTAATGACGCAATGAGTTGGACTACTCTTCGTCAAATCCACTTTCAAACAGTTTAATGATTGCGGATAACGCCAAATCTTCATCGGGTCCGCTAACCTCGATATCAATTTTACTACCTTGTTCCGAGTCTAACATCAACATCGCAATAACGCTATCCGCCTCGGCCTCAATTTGGCTGTCATTTTTTAAAATGACTCTAGAGTTAAATTGTTTAACTAAATCATAGAGAAGCATTGCTGGTCTGGCATGCATACCAAGGCGGTTTTTTAGCGTAATCGTTGCTTTGACGGTCATTGCTTGCGTTTTTCCAACGTTCTGTGGCGTGACTGGACGTTTTTCCCTCGGGAGCGGAAATAATCAGCCAGCTGTTCTGCCACATACACCGAACGGTGTTTCCCTCCCGTACAGCCGATGGCGACGGTGAGGTAGCTGCGGTTATTGGTTTCTAACATCGGTAACCATAACTCTAAGTAACTACGAGTCTGGTAAATAAAGTTATGAACCTCGGTGTGTCTGTCCAAGAAGGCCGCAACGGGACGATCTAAACCGGTCATTGGGCGCAGTTTAGGATCCCAGTGTGGGTTTGGTAAAAAGCGCACATCGAAAACGTAGTCAGCATCAATTGGAATACCGTGTTTGAAACCGAAGGACTCAAACACCATGGTCAGCTCACGCTCGCGTTTGCCCATTAAGCGTGTTCTGAGCATTTCCGCTAATTCGTGCACTGACATTTCTGAGGTATCAATGACCAAGTCAGCGCGGGAGCGTAGCGGTTCTAATAGCTCGTTTTCTTCGTCGATGGCACTTTCTAAGGATAAATTTTTACTTGAAAGTGGGTGTAATCGACGAGTATCACTGTAACGACGAATTAATGTGTTGCGATCTGCATCCAGAAATAGCAGTTGTGGCGAGAAGGTTGATGGCAGTTTATCAATCGCTTCTTCAAACACTTCTGGATTGTCGGGCATATTACGCACGTCAATGCTCACGGCCGCAGAAATATTGCGATCGGCAAGTGAATTAGCCAATTCCGGCAGTAAGACTACCGGCAGGTTATCCACACAATAGAAACCCATATCTTCCAGCGCGCGTAGGGCAACGGATTTTCCCGAACCGGAACGGCCGCTGACAATCATCAGCACCATGAGCTAACTCCCTTCTGTCTCTTAAGGATTTATATCTTAATGATCGATTTCTCACTGATCACACATTTCTAATTGATCAAACACGTCTGACTATTTTGCATTTTGCGGTGTTTTACGATGCCGAATGAAAGAAATCATAACAATATCATTAGGCTGGCATCAACACATATCAGTTATTACTTACTCAATGATGATCTGGTATAACTCTTCGTCACTTTGCGCACTACGCAGACGCTTACAGAACGCTTTATCCGCTAATTTTTTAGCGATAAGAGACAACGTATGTAAGTGAGTTTTACATTGATCCGATGGAACAAGTAATGCAAAAAGCAGATCAACAGGTTGGTTATCAATCGCATCAAAGGCAATGGGCTCTTCTAAATGCAAAAATACGCCAGCGGCGCGTGCACTTTCGCCTTCATTGAGTTTGCCATGAGGGATTGCAATTCCACCACCAATACCCGTGGTGCCAACTTTTTCTCTGGTTAGTAACGCTTCAAATACCGTATTTTCCGGTAATCCCAACTCGGCGGCCGCTAACTCACTAATAATTTCTAATGCTCTCTTCTTACTGGTGCAAACTAAATTATTACGTGTGCAACTGGCGGATAAAACATCGCTTAATTGGATTTCTATATCACTATTCATTTTATTATTCACTTAGGACTACAAAACCAGATGATGTATGCCACCATCTGGTTCAGAACATTAATCAGTCAACGACTGGCTAAATGTATTAGTGTTGTCTCAGTTTTTCTTTATGTTTGGTTAATTGGCGTGACAGCTTATCAAGGAGTAAATCAAGTGCCGCGTACATATCGTCGTCTTCCGCTGATGCGTGAATTTCTGCGCCGTTGAGTTGCAGGGTGGCTTCAGCAATTTGCTGAACTTTTTCCACTTTCAGAACAACTTGGATACTGTTAATACGATCAAACAATTGCTCTAATTTCTTGAGTTTTTTCTCAACCGTTTCGCGCAATGCCGGTGTAACTTCAATATTGTGTCCAGTAATCTGAAATTCCATACAATCTTCCTTATATTATTGGGTTAAACCAACTGTTTACGTTGATTTGATGGCGGAATAGATAATGACTCACGATACTTAGCAACAGTTCGACGAGCAACTTGTATACCTTGCTCTGCCAGCATACTCGTCAATTTACTGTCACTCAATGGTTTTGCTGGGTTTTCCGCAGCAACCAGCTTCTTCACCAGCGCACGAATCGCAGTGGAGGAGGCTTCTCCTCCGGTGTCCGTGCTGACGTGACTGGAGAAAAAATACTTCAACTCAAAAATGCCTCGTGGACTATGCAGAAATTTTTGAGTTGTCACACGGGAGATAGTCGATTCATGCATGTCCACCTGATAGGCAATGTCTGCCAAAATCATTGGTTTCATATACTCTTCGCCTAACTCAAAAAATTCTTGTTGTTGCTCAACAATACAGGTCGCCACTTTAAGTAATGTTTCATGGCGGCTCTCTAAGCTTTTAATCAGCCATTTCGCATCCTGCAAGTGACTGCGAATATATTGCGTGTCACTTTCGCTGGCTGAATCATTTGCCATTGAAGCATAATGATTATTGATGCTTAACTTAGGGATGCTATCTGTATTTAACTCAACTTGCCAGTGCCCACCGACTTTTTTCACCAGCACATCGGGAATAACATATTCCGATTCACCCGTATTGATTGACTGCCCTGGCTTGGGATTCAGCGTAAGGATCAGGTCAATTGCTGTTTTCAGCGCATCTTCTTTTAAGCGGGTAAGTTTGCTCAGTTGCCGAAAATCACGATTTGCCAGTAAATCAATATGATTGCTAATAATCAGTCTAGCTTCTTGCAGACCAATTGTCTCTTTTGGGTATAAAGAGAGCTGGATCAACAAACACTCTTTGAGATCCTGAGCTGCCACGCCTAATGGGTCAAAATGCTGGATACGTTTTAAAACGGCAACGACTTCTTCTAAGGTGATATCGGGGTCATCAATCCCTTCGTGGATCTCACTGATTGAGCTTGTGAGATAGCCTGAATCATCAATTGAATCGATAATCGAAGTCGCAATCGCGCGATCAGTATCGGTAAACGGGGTGAGATCCGCTTGCCAGATTAGATAATCTTGCAGTGTTTGGGTAGTTTCCCCTTGGTAAACAGGAAGTTCATCGAAGCTGTAGTCGTTGCTAGTGCCCGACGGGGTACCTGCTGTATAGATTTCATCCCAATCAGCATCTAGTGGAAGCTCATCGGGCATATCCGCGTTTTCAAGGGCATCTTTGGTATCGATTTCGCTGCTGTCAGTGTCGTTGCCTAGGTTATCTAAGTTCTCTTGCTCAGAGGATGACTCTTCTTGTTCAAGCAGAGGGTTGGTTTCAAGTGCGAGTTGAATTTCTTGTTGAAGCTCAAGTGTGGATAACTGCAACAGGCGGATGGCCTGTTGCAATTGAGGTGTCATTGCAAGTTGTTGACTGATTCTGAGCTGCAAACTTTGCTTCATGAATGTGCTTTATTCTCCATTACCACTTACACAACCAATGTCATGACAACCAACAAGGCAATACTACAAACGACAGTCTACAAGCGATAGTCTACAAACTACAGTCTAAAGCCTTCACCCAAATAAACACGTTTCACTTGCTCGTTTTCAAGGATCATCTCTGGTGAGCCGTGAGCAATCAAGTGCCCTTGGCTGACAATGTAAGCACGCTCGCAAACATCGAGAGTTTCGCGGACGTTATGGTCGGTGATTAACACGCCAAGCCCATAGTCACGCAAGTGTTGGATGATTTTTTTGATATCCAAAACGGAAATCGGATCAACCCCTGCAAACGGCTCATCTAACAGGATAAATTTTGGATTAGCAGCGAGGGCGCGTGCAATTTCCACTCGACGACGCTCACCACCGGACAGTGACTGACCTACGCTATCACGCAGGTGAGTAATACTGAACTCCTCCATCAGCTCTTCAGCACGCTCTTTGCGCTGTTCTGAGGTTAAGTCAGGGCGAATTTCTAACACGGCCATCAGGTTATCATACACACTGAGGCGGCGGAAAATAGATGCTTCTTGAGGAAGATAGCCAATGCCACGACGAGCGCGCTCATGCAGAGGAAGTAAGCTAATATCCTCACCATCAATTAAAATTTTACCAGCATCCCGCTGAACAATGCCGACTACCATATAAAAAGTGGTCGTTTTACCCGCACCGTTAGGGCCTAAGAGACCGACGATTTCCCCTGATTTCACTTCCAGGCTGACGTCAGTGACTACGCTGCGTTTTTTATAGGATTTCGCCAGATTCTCTGCGGTTAGTGTTGCCATAACAATTATTTACTCTTACTTGTTGATGAACCCTGCGCTGCTGGGCCTTTCTCTTGTAACTGGGCTGGTAATAAGACAGTTGTTACGCGCTTGCCTTTATCGCTGAACGCTTCCATTTTTTGTGTTGGAACGACGTAAGTGATCTTATCGCCTTTGATATTACTATCGAGCTGCTCAAGGTAGGCATCACCCGTTAATGTCACCAGCTGCTGATCAACTTCATAACGTGCTTTGGATGCGTGACCTTTAATTGGTTTGCCATCGTCTTGTAACTGGAAGAAAGTCACTGGCGTACCAAATGCTTCAATGACGATTTTATCGGAATCGCTGCTTGGGCGAGTCACAACAACTTTGTTGGCACGAATATCAATGGAACCTTGCTTGATAACAACGTCATCAGTAAATGTGGTGATATTTTTTTCTAAATCAAGAGATTGCTTAACCGAATTAATGGTCATCGGTTGTTGGGTATCTGTTTTCAGTGCCATTGCCGGTAGGCTAAGAGCCAAAATTGCACTTGCAATAGCCCCTTGAATAAAACTTTTCTTAGTTACTTGATTCATTGTGTTGCTCTTTTGGTTGTAACTCATAGTGAGTTTTAACATCTTCAATTAATTCAGCGGTTCTTGTACGAAGGTTCCCCTTCATTTTTAAGCCCGTTGAATTTAGCCCGTGTCCGATAATGGTAACTTTATCGTCAGATGAAACATCTTGTGTGACTAGATTGACCACCGCATTATCTGTGGTAATGCGCTGGATTTGAGGCTCAGGAGTCAAACTGTCAACTTGAACATCGCTATACAGGTAGAGCACACGCTCTTTGGTTAATCTTGCCTTAATGGATTTCACCGTCCAAGTCGGCGTACCCGCATCGTTATAAGTGGTTAATACCGGATTGGTAAACCACGTGATTTTCCCATCGGTATAATTATCAACTTTGCTCGCGGCGAGTTTATAGGCTAAATCACCCGCTGGATTATAGACGAAAGTTACTGAATCATCAGTTTGATAATTAGGTTTCCCGTCATTGATTTCGGTTGTTAATGGTTTGGAGTCATCGTAAACCGAAAAGTTCCAACCAATTAGCCCCAATACAATGAGGGATAAAACAGTGATTAACCACTTTTTTGCGTTGCTCATGAATGATATCTGTTCTTTAAATCGACAAGCCTTTAGCTTCTTCCAGTTTATTTTGGGATAACAGAATAAGGTCGCAGAGTTCACGTACTGCCCCTTTTCCGCCACCAATATGTGTTACATAGTCTGCTTTAGGTAATAACAAAGGGTGTGCATCAGCAACCGCAACGGATAACCCAACTTTTGCCATCACGGGCCAGTCAATGAGGTCATCACCAATGTAAGCTGTTTGCTCTTCTGTTAGTTGTAGTTTATCTAACAGTTCGCGATACGCCAAAAGCTTATCGCTTTGTCCTTGGTAAAGATATGTAATACCTAACGTTTGGGCTCTGTCTTCCAGCAATTTAGCTTTGCGTCCGGTGATAATAGCGACTTCGATACCTGAGGTTAATAGGCAGCGAATGCCATACCCATCGCGGACATTAAAGGCTTTTAATTCTTCGCCATTATTCCCCATATAAATTAAACCGTCGGACATCACGCCATCGACATCACAGATAAGCAGTTTAATTTTGGTCGCTTTTTCTATCACAGAATTTGCTACAGACCCATAGCAAGTATTCTGATAATTAGGGTTCATTCTATTTCCTTTATGTATACTTTCGACTTATACCACACCCGCTTGCAGTAGGTCGTGCATATGGAGAACACCCACTAATTGGTCGCCATCTGCCACTAATAACGACGTGACATGGCGAGATTGCATCAGGTTCAGCGCTTCAACAGCTAGCATACCTGGCGCGACTCGAATACCGCCCGGCGTCATTAAATCGGCAATTTTGGCATTATTAAGGTCGATGCCCATATCAAAAATACGGCGCAAATCCCCATCCGTGAATATCCCTTGAATATTCATATCGTCATCACAAATGACGGTCATACCCAGCTTTTTACGGGTAATTTCCACAAGGGCTTCGCGTAATGTGGCACTTTTCGGAATATGAGGGACATCGTCACCGGTACTCATTAAATCACGAACTAAGAGTAAAAGTTTGCGCCCAAGTGCGCCCCCTGGATGAGATAGTGCAAAATCATCTGCTGTAAAGCCGCGGGCGGTTAATAATGCAATGGCTAACGCATCACCCATCACTAATGTTGCCGTGGTACTTGTTGTCGGTGCCAAACCTAGCGGGCAGGCTTCTTGTGGTACTTTTATGCATAAGTGGATATCTGCATATTTGCCCATGTTACTGTCTGGATTATTGGTCATGCAGATCAGTGGGACTTTGATACGCTTTAACACTGGCAGTAGGGCTAAGATCTCTCCTGATTCACCAGAGTTCGAAATCGCTAATACAACGTCTTTATTGGAGATCATCCCTAAATCGCCATGGCTAGCTTCCCCAGGATGCACGAAAAATGAAGGCGTTCCTGTGCTGGCAAGCGTCGCCGCAATTTTCCGTCCAATATGCCCTGATTTCCCCATCCCCATAACGACCACTTTTCCCTGACAAGCAAAGATTTGCTGACAAGCAAGATCAAAGTCATGATTAATATATTGTTCTAGGTTTTTCAGACCTTCGCGTTCGATATGGAGAACTTCTTTACCTACTTTCTGAAAATCGATATTTGACATGTCTAATTCCATGTGTGTTTTCGGGTGAATCAAAAGTGTCGGTTGGATCCAAAGTTTCGGTTAGATCAAAAAAGAGAAATCGGATTGTATAACGAATACTTAGTATCAGTAAGTATTTTGTCTCTAAGCTTTTATGAATGTCATGGTTATGAGTCTTTATTAGCGATTTGAGCTCAAAAGAGCCTTTTAGGGATTAACCGCACCGATGCCCAAAAAAAATTTTTTTAATTCTCTTACCCTTATGGTTGGATATATAAATTTCTAAGAGCTATCTTCTATTAATTAGGTAAAATATTAGTTAATACTATTTGGTTTATGTTTCTGTAAAACCCTGAATTTATTTAGGCAGAATCATAGTTTGACCTATAACGAGCTATTAAACGATGCAAGCACAGACAGAGAACTTAATCGAAGTCAAAAACATGTCATTTACGCGGGGCAATAGGAAAATATTCGAAAATATTAACCTAACTGTGCCTCGTGGTAAAATTACTGCGATTATGGGGCCTTCAGGGATTGGTAAAACCACATTGCTCAGACTGATTGGTGGGCAACTGCGCCCAGAGGAAGGGGAAATCTGGTTTGATGGGGATAATATTCCTGCGCTGTCTCGTTCTAAGTTATACCAATCGCGTAAAAAAATGAGCATGTTATTCCAATCCGGTGCCTTGTTTACCGATATGGACGTTTTCAATAATGTGGCTTTCCCTTTGCGTGAGCACACGAATTTACCGGAATCATTGATTCATACGACGGTGATGATGAAATTAGAAGCGGTGGGGTTACGCGGAGCCGCAAAATTAATGCCATCAGAACTTTCAGGTGGAATGGCTCGCCGTGCGGCGCTGGCAAGAGCTATCGCTCTGGATCCTGACCTGATTATGTTTGATGAGCCGTTTGTGGGGCAAGACCCGATTACGATGGGAGTTTTGGTCAAACTGATTGATGAACTCAACCAAGCGTTAGGGGTAACCTGCGTGGTGGTTTCCCATGACGTTCCTGAAGTGCTAAGTATTGCCGATAAAGCGTATATTGTGGCGCAGCAACATGTTATTGCGAAAGGAACTGGGGAAGAGTTACGCGAGAACCAAGATCCGCGCGTCAGACAGTTTATGGATGGAATTGCTGATGGTCCTGTGCCATTCCGCTTTCCTGCCAATGACTATTCGGCTGATTTATTAGGGTAAATGAACATGATAATTAAGGCGATTGCTGCCTTCGGACGTCGATGGATTGAAACATTTGCGGCTTTTGGTCGAGCAGGCTATTTATTATTTGGTGCACTATTTGGCAAACCTGAGTTTGGCAAGCAGTGGCCGCTGTTAGTTAAACAGCTTTATTCGGTAGGGGTTCAGTCTCTGCTCATTGTGGCGGTGTCTGGTCTATTTATCGGGATGGTGCTCGGTTTACAAGGTTATTTGGTACTGACGACGTTCAGTGCAGAAGCCAGTCTTGGCATGATGGTAGCGCTTTCGCTATTACGCGAACTGGGACCGGTGGTCACCGCGCTGTTGTTTGCGGGGCGAGCTGGATCGGCATTAACCGCAGAAATTGGTTTGATGAAAGCTACTGAGCAGATTTCGAGTTTAGAAATGATGGCGGTGGATCCTCTGCGTCGTGTTGTCGCCCCAAGATTTTGGGCTGGGTTCATTAGCATGCCGTTGTTATCACTGATTTTTGTCGCCGTAGGTATTATTGGCGGAGCCATTGTTGGTGTGGATTGGAAAGGGATTGACCCCGGTTTCTTCTGGTCGTCCATGCAGTCCTCCGTCGAGTGGCGACTCGATTTAGTGAACTGTTTTATCAAGAGTTTAGTCTTTGCAATCACGGTAACGTGGATTGCACTATTTAATGGTTATGATGCGATTCCAACCTCGGAAGGAATTAGCCGTGCAACGACGAAAACTGTTGTGCATGCATCATTATCGGTTCTAGGGTTAGATTTCGTACTGACAGCACTGATGTTTGGGAACTAAGTCATGCAAAGTAAAAAAAGTGAAATATGGGTGGGTTGTTTTATGTTGCTGGCGATCGCCGCAATTGTGTTCCTCTGCTTAAAAGTGGCGGATTTACAATCGATTGGTAGTCAGTCAACTTACCGAGTTTCCGCCTCTTTTGAAAACGTGGGTGGCTTAAAAGTTGGCTCTCCAATCAAAGTCGGTGGCGTTGTCGTGGGACGGGTTGCGAATATTTCTTTAGATAAAAAGAACTATATTCCTGACGTTCAAATCGATTTACTCAGCGAATATGACAATATTCCTGATTCCAGCTCGCTATCAATTCGTACTTCAGGCCTGCTTGGTGAACAGTATATCGCCATGAATATCGGTCCTTATGATGAAGATATGGGGATTGCGATGTTAAAAGATGGCAGTCGTTTAGAAGACACCAAACCGGCAATGGTACTGGAAGATTTAATTGGTCAATTCTTGTATAAGAGTGGTGATAGCCAAGGTTCTGCAGCTGCGCCAGAGGCTCATGTTGCGGCACCGTCAGAGCCTGTTGCTCACTAAGTTGTAATTCCCTGTGAACTTAAAAGGAATGAATTATGTTTAAACGTTTAATAATGATAGCTATGTTAGTGGTTGCGCCATTTGCGATGGCGATTGACCAAACTAATCCTTATAAGCTTATGGAAGAAGCCGCAGCGAAAACTTTCGATCGCTTAAAAGCACAGCAGCCTCAAATCAAACAAAACCCAGATTACTTACGTACCATCGTGCGTGAAGAGTTACTGCCATATGTGCAAATTAAATATGCGGGCGCGTTGGTATTAGGGACTTATTATAAAGATGCTACCCCAGCGCAGCGCGATGCGTATTTTAAAGCATTTGAGTCTTATCTTGAGCAAGTTTACGGTCAAGCACTGGCAATGTATCACGGTCAAACGTACACCATCGCTCCTGAGCAGCCGATTGGCGACAAAAATATTGTCGCTATCCGTGTGACCATCAATGATACTAATGGTCGCCCTCCAGTACGTTTGGATTTCCAATGGCGTAAAAACAGTAAAACAGGTTACTGGCAGGCGTATGACATGATTGCAGAAGGCGTGAGTATGATTACCACCAAGCAAAATGAGTGGGGTGATATTCTGCGTAAGCAAGGTATTGATGGATTGACTGCTCAATTACAACGTAGTGCTCAGGTGCCGATTACGTTAGAAGAGAACAATTAAGATGAGTAGTCTGTTATCTTGGACGAAAAATAACAAAACATTGGCTTTTTCCGGTATTTTAAATCGCGATTCTCTGGTTGAATTTTGGGACAAGCGCCAAACACTATTGACCCAAGTTGAGCAAGTTGATGTTTCTGCTTTAACTCATGTGGATTCTACCGGACTGGCAATGCTAGTACGCTTAAAAGGTGAGTATCAGTCCCAACAAAGCCATTTAGGTATTGTTGGTGTGAGTGATAATTTGAATACCTTGATGGAATTGTACGGGGTAAAATCCCTGCTGATGGATTAAGTCAAGTTATGTAAAAAATAGCGCTTCTGAGTGTTTTTATACACCAGAAGCGTTTTCTTTAGTTTAAGTGTTAAGCTGAATCCTTTAGGATAGATGGCTATATTTATTATCATAATTAATTACAAAATTGAGTCATTATGGATACCAACGAAATTAAACAAGTCTTAATGGAAAAGCTGTCACTGGATGAAGTGATAGTGAATGGCGATGGCAGTCATTTTCAAGTTATCGCTGTTGGCAGCCTTTTTGACGGCATGAGCCGTGTTAAACAGCAGCAAGCAGTCTATGCGCCGTTAATGGAATATATTGCGGACAATCGAATTCATGCGCTTTCAATCAAAGCTTATACCCCAGCGCAGTGGGAGCGTGATCGTAAGCTGAGCGGCCTATAAGTTTGAAAATGTAAGCGAACAGTTTGTAAAAATCTGACACACGAGAATACCAGAATGGATAAATTTTTAGTTAAAGGGCCAACCCGCTTAGAGGGTGAAGTCTCTATTTCAGGCGCTAAAAACGCCGCACTGCCAATCCTGTTCGCTGCTTTACTGGCTGAAGAGCCAGTTGAATTACAGAATGTCCCTAAACTGAAAGACATCGACACCACAATTAAGTTACTCAGCCAACTTGGCGTCAAAATCGAGCGTAATGGTTCGATTTTTGTTGATGCTAGCAATGTGACTGAATATTGTGCACCGTATGATCTAGTAAAAACCATGCGTGCCTCTATTTGGGCATTAGCGCCGCTGGTTGCACGCTTTGGTCATGGTGAAGTTTCTCTACCGGGTGGTTGTGCCATTGGCGCTCGTCCAGTGGATTTACATATTAGCGGGTTAGAGAAGTTAGGTGCCAATATTGTCCTTGAAGATGGTTATGTTAAGGCAACGGTGAATGGTCGCCTGAAAGGCGCTGACATCGTGATGGACAAAGTAAGCGTTGGTGCCACTATCAGTATCATGACAGCTGCTGCGCTTGCTGAAGGAACCACTTCCATCGAGAACGCCGCTCGTGAGCCTGAAATTGAAGATACTGCTAATTTCTTAAATGCATTAGGTGCGAAAATCACTGGTGCAGGAACTGACCGTATTGTCATTGAAGGTGTGGCTCGTTTAGGTGGTGGTGTGTATCGCGTTCTGCCAGATCGTATTGAAACAGGTACATTCTTAATTGCTGCAGCGGTTTCTCGCGGTAAAGTAGTTTGCCGTAATGCACGTCCAGACACTCTGGATGCGGTGCTAGCGAAATTACGTGAAGCTGGGGCTGATGTTCAAACGGGTGAAGATTGGATTAGTCTAGATATGCATGGTAAACGTCCAAAAGCGGTTACATTGCGTACAGCTCCACATCCTGGTTTCCCTACTGATATGCAAGCGCAATTTAGCCTATTAAACTTGGTGGCTGAAGGTACCGGTGTTATCACAGAAACCATTTTCGAAAACCGTTTTATGCATATTCCTGAGTTAATTCGTATGGGTGCGCACGCGGATATCGAGAGTAATACCGTTGTGTGCCATGGTGTTGAAAAGCTCACTGGTGCGCAAGTGATGGCAACAGATTTACGTGCGTCAGCAAGTTTAGTGATTGCAGGTTGTATCGCGGGTGGAACAACGACAGTTGACCGTATTTATCATATCGATCGTGGATATGAAAATATTGAAGCGAAATTAAATGCGTTAGGCGCTAATATTCAACGCGTTAAATCTGAAGACTAATTCCAGATTGCGTTGATATCATTGCAAAAACAAAAAAGGTTGTTCTTTATCGGAACAACCTTTTTTTTTGGGCTTATTTTGGGTGAAAGATTTGACTGGGCAGAATTGAGGGGTTAGTTTGCTTGCCCTTCAGGAAGTTCTTCAATCACGATATCGATGTTTTGCACATTACCATCACGTAAAATCTGAACGGGAATTTTTGTTCCGGGGCGAATTTCGGCGACATAATCCATGGTTTCTGCGGCAGAAACGGCAGGTTTTCCATCTAAGGATAAGATAACATCCCCTTGCTCAATGCCTGATTTTGCAGCAGGTCCATTGGCTGAAACTTGGAAAACCCTTAACCCTTGAATTTGGTTGATATTATTTGTATTTGTGCGAATTTGCGGTAATTCACGAGCCGTAATGCCGATGTAGCCTCGCACGACACGACCATCACGGATCAGTTTTTCCATGATTTTGGTTGCTAGGGCGGTTGGAATAGCAAAACTCAATCCTTCGGAACTGACTCCTTGCCCTGCGCTGAATGAAAGGGTGTTTATGCCAACCAATTCCCCTTCCGTGTTGATAAGGGCGCCACCGGAGTTACCCGAGTTAATCGAGGCATCGGTTTGTAGGAAATTTTGGCGACGTGTGGAGCTTAAACCGACACGTCCCGTCGCGCTTATAATCCCTTGGGTGACTGTTTGTCCAAGGTTATAAGGGTTTCCAATGGCTAAAACCACATCCCCAACATGGGTGATGCGCTTAGTATTAATTGGGATAACGGGAAGATTTTCAGCCTCTATCTTCAAGACTGCAAGGTCAGTTAAGGGGTCTGAGCCGACTAAAAGTGCATCGAAAATCGCACCATCTTGTAGGGCAACAAGGATTTGGTCAGGGTTATCCACCACATGTTTATTGGTCACTATGTAACCATTAGCGCTTAATATCACCCCTGATCCAAGAGATTGTAATTCCCGACCCGATTGGGAAAAACTCCCTTTAGAGCTGCTATAGACATACACCACCGCAGGCGCGGCACGGCGTACGGCCTTGTTATAGCTTACAGGCTCGCTATTGGTTTTCCCATACAGTAAATCAGCCAGTCCCTGTGGGCGCAATGAGGGGACAGCCACAATAATGATTGAGGCAGTGACCAATCCAAGCAGGACAGACACAAGCAGCTTTTTGACCATGTTAAAGGTTACCAAGTTCGCTATGATGGAAATGACAGACAGAGAGATACTTTGAGCATAACATAAAAAAACGGGTACAGCAGAGTGATACTGTACCCGTTTTATTGATTTATGTGCGGTAACTTAATGAATTAGTTTTTCATTAATAAGTAGAGCGTTTCACCGCCACGCAGCACTTTCATCGCTAATACTGGTGGTTTGCTATCGATGATTTTGCGGAATTGGTCGATACTTTCTACGCGAGTGTCATTCACGCCAAAGATCAGGTCGCCTTTCGCTAAACCAACCGCAGCAGCCGGAGACTTAGGTGCTACGCTGTCAACTTGTACCCCTTTGGTATTGCTGACAACCGCATTGGAAATGGTGGCGCCTAATAAGGATTCACTCAGTTTTTCCGCGTTGGTTGCAGAGCCTTCATCGCTTTCTAGTACTACTTTCACTTCCATTGGTTTGCCTGAACGGATCAGACCAAGGGTGATTTCTTTGCCTAACTGGCTGGTGCCAATTTTTGCTCTTAATTCAGCGAAGCTATTAATACGTTTACCATCAACAGAGACTAAAACGTCACCCGATTTGATTCCTGCTTTTGCCGCTGACGATTTTGGAATCACTTCACTGACGAAAGCGCCACGCTGAGCATCGATATTGAAGGCTTTAGCGATATCAGAGTTCATCTCTGTACCTTTAATACCTAAAATTCCGCGTTTAACTTCACCGTGTTTAATCAGCTGCTCACTCAGGCTTTTCGCCATGTTGCTCGGGATAGCAAAGCCGATGCCAATATTTCCGCCACCCGGTGCTAAAATTGCAGTGTTAATCCCAATCAGCTCACCGTTTAAGTTAACCAGTGCACCACCAGAGTTACCACGGTTGATTGAGGCATCGGTCTGGATAAAGTTTTCTAAGCCTTCCAGATTTAATCCACTACGACCTAACGCAGAGATAATCCCGGATGTGGCAGTTTGTCCTAAACCGAATGGGTTACCAACAGCGACGGCAAAATCACCAACACGCAGTTTATCGGAGTCCGCAATAGAAACCGCGGTGAGGTTTTTGATATCTTTTGCATTGCTGATTTTTAACAGTGCAATGTCAGTTTGTGGATCTTTACCAATCAGTTTAACGTCAATTTCACGACCGTCATTGAGCTGAATTTGGATTTTGTCGGCACCATCAATAACGTGATTATTGGTTAAAACATAACCTTGTGTCGCATCGATGATGACACCAGAACCTAAACCTTCAAATGGGCGCACGCTTTGTTGTTGTGAAGGTGCATTTGGACCAAAGAAGAATTTGAGTTCTTCAGGAATCTGTTGATTTTGTACACGGGTGCCTGAAACATGGATATTCACGACGGCAGGCAGCACTTTTTCCAGCATTGGCGCTAAACTCGGCATGTTTTGGCTTTGTGCGGTTGCCGGTAATGTGGCCGGTAAGGCGGCGCTGCTGATTGCTGGGATCGTGGACAGGGTTAAACCTAAACTCATTGCGACTGCTGTCAGAAAGAAATTTTTTCTTTTCATCATTCCGTAGATTCTCTCAATAGAAAATATCAGCTCATATGAATGGTACCTATAAACGGTACACTAAGGTCATATGGGCGGAGGTATTTTGGGGTCTCAAATAATATTTTACTGATGACTATGACCAAGGATTATGCGGAAAAGTTCCCTATGCGGATAGTACTTATCCACAATTTTACATCCATTTACATGATGTTTAGGTGAAACGCTAACTTCTATACAGTAGCTAAACTAACTATAAGATTTTATTCGGAATTGGAATGATACAGTGAGGGAAATAACACCACCAGTAACGGGCGCTACTGGTGGCATAATCAAAAATTACTTCTCTTTTTCATCGAGAGGGCGGAACAGCCCTGAAGCACCTTCAGAGTAATCTCTCGGTGGCATTTTAACCGGTGCTTGGTCATTATCGGCTTCAGATTCAGTTAAACGATAATGGAATGGGTTATCTTGCATATCCGGCATTAACTCGGAAGAGCTTTGCGCCATATGTTGATACAGTTGGCGATAGTCGCGTGCCATTTTATCCAATAACTCTGCGCTGCGAGCAAAATGGCTAACGAGTTCTTTACGATACTCTTCCAGCTCAGTGCTTTTTTTGTCTAATTCAGCCTGTGCTGTTTTTTGTTGACGAAGTTTTGGATTGCCATAACGCACAACCAATGCGCCGATGATAAAGCCAACAACTAATCCTATTAGTGCATACTCCCAAGTCATGCTAACTCCTTCGTTTACTTCAATCAAAATTCACAGAAAATGGTCGCCAAAATTTAGCTCGATTACCCTAACTATACCTGCTAATAGCAAATCTGTTAATGCTAAAGAGTGGAATAATAAAGCGAAATTCCTTACTCTATGCCGAATAGTTAATCGAAAGTTAAATGCTAACAGAATCTGGTTATAATAAAGGCAGTGTATATCATATAACGGTAAAAAAAACCGAAAATTTTAAGGATCACTGAGTTGATGTCACCGATGACCCCTACCATGCGTTACCAACAAGCTCTTGAGCAAGGCAATTACCAGCCGGATGACGTACAAAAACAAGCCGTAGAGCGATTAGACAAGATTTATCAGCAACTTTGTAGCGCTACGCCTTGCTTCCCAAATGAAAAACCAAACGGTCTAAAACAGCGCTTTGGGCGCTTGTTAGGGAAATCATCCACAAAAACCTGTGAGCCAGTTCAGGGGTTATATATGTGGGGGGGCGTAGGTCGCGGTAAAACGTGGTTGATGGACATGTTCTACGACAGTTTACCGGGAGAGCGCAAATTGCGTTTACACTTTCATCGCTTTATGAAGAAAGTGCAGGAAGACTTAATGGCGCTGCAAGGACAGGAAAATCCGCTCGACATTATCGCTGATGAATTTAAAAAACAGACGGATATTTTGTGTTTTGATGAGTTTTTTGTCTCGGACATTACTGATGCGATGATTCTAGGAACCTTATTAGAAGGGCTCTTTGCGCGAGGCATCACGTTAGTCGCGACATCCAACATCATCCCTGACAACCTTTATCGCAACGGTTTGCAACGCGCTCGCTTTTTGCCAGCCATAGAACAGATAAAAAAATATTGCGATGTAATGAATGTGGATGCGGGGATTGACTATCGCTTGCGTACGCTGACTCAAGCGCATCTATTTTTATCGCCAATAAACGAACAAAATCGCCATCATTTAGATGAAGTGTTTGTAAAACTGGCAGGTAAAGAAGGTCAGCAAAATCCGGTATTAGAAGTTAATCATCGGAAAATGCAGGCAATTCGCTCCGCAGAAGGAGTATTGGCAATCAGCTTTAAGGTTTTATGTGAAGAGCCTCGCAGCCAAAACGACTATATCTACCTCTCAAATTGTTATCATACGGTATTGCTCTATGACGTCCCTGTGATGGGACTGAAAGATGAAAATCCTGCCAGACGTTTTCTCGCGCTTATTGATGAGTTCTATGAACGTAAGGTAAAATTGATGATCAATGCACAGGTGCCGATGGATTCACTTTATCAAGGGCAACTTTTGGCGTTTGAATATCAGCGCTGCCTTTCTCGCTTGCAAGAAATGCAAAGTGAAGAATATTTGAAAATCCCGCATTTATCATAGAGGCCAAAGAGGAAATGAGTCTCAAGGACGTCGTTTTCTCTCTAGATTTATGTGTGCTTTTTGAACAGGCGACACTAATTATTTATTTGAACGTAAAAAAAATGCATTTGGGGTCGATTTTTGTTGCTGACTTCTCTATAATCTTGCGACCCCACGTTACGGCGTTGTTTTTTATTTCCCAAAAAATAACGCATTAATGCCAGCTAGGCTGCTCGAAGGGGTGGGTTTGCTGGACAATGAGTCGCGTGAACCTCGCTATATTTTACGAACATGAGTGTTCACACAACGTGTAACTTCAATATTGGGTAAGTTTTAATGAAAACTTTTACAGCTAAACCAGAGACCGTAAAACGCGACTGGTATGTTGTTGATGCAGATGGCAAAACTTTAGGCCGTCTTGCAACTGAAATTGCTAGCCGTCTGCGCGGTAAGCATAAAGCGGAATATACTCCGCACGTGGATACTGGTGATTACATCATCGTTCTGAATGCAGAAAAAATTGCTGTTACCGGCAAAAAACGCGAAGACAAAATCTACTATCGCCACACTGGCCATATTGGTGGAATCAAGCAAGCAACTTTCGAAGAGATGATTGCTCGTAGTCCTGAGCGTGTGCTTGAAATCGCGGTTAAAGGCATGTTGCCAAAAGGACCTCTGGGTCGTGCAATGTACCGTAAACTGAAAGTTTACGCAGGTAATGAGCACAACCACGCGGCACAACAACCGCAAGTTCTTGACATTTAATCGGGATTATAGCAATGGCTGAAAATCAATACTACGGCACTGGTCGCCGCAAAAGCTCATCTGCTCGTGTCTTTATTAAGCCGGGTAGCGGTAACATCACAATCAATCAACGTACACTGGAACAATACTTTGGTCGCGAAACTGCGCGCATGGTAGTTCGTCAGCCGTTAGAACTGGTTGAAATGTTAGAAAAACTGGACCTGTACATCACTGTTAAAGGTGGTGGTATCTCTGGTCAGGCAGGCGCAATCCGTCACGGTATTACACGTGCACTGATGGCTTATGACGAGACTCTTCGTTCTGATCTGCGTAAAGCTGGTTTTGTTACCCGTGATGCGCGTTCTGTTGAACGTAAGAAAGTGGGTCTGCGTAAAGCACGTCGTCGTCCACAGTTCTCCAAACGTTAATTTATTGCCTTCTGGGCATAAAATTGATGAAAAAGCCCGTCTTTATGGCGGGTTTTTTATTGTCTAAAATAAATCAAATATTGAGCCATTCTTATTTAATTAAAATAAAGACAGACAGAAGACATTATTTTATTATTCCACTCTATTTTTGTGTCATATCTCAAATGCAGTAAAAATATAACCCATCAACAATGGAGTTAACTTTAAGGTTTTAATTTTAAATTATTATAAATTTAAAGTTGATAGGGCTGGTTTTGATGGAATTATTCCTCTCTAATAAAATTAACCGATGATTTTCTCTAGGTTAGCCCCCTAAGCTGTACAAAATCTGTTAGACTATGTCCCAGTTTTTTATTTGATTATTTCTCGCTTTCATGAAGCGAGAGGGTTGTGCTGACTTTCAAAATGGATCTTGAAGGTTGAGTACATGGGATTTTAAAAATGAAAATAATGAATTAATCCTTATTTAAGGATCATTATTTTTATCATTTGGAGGTTTTAATGGCTGTTGCTCCTAATAAACGTTCGGTAATGACATTGTTTTCAGGCCCAACTGATATTTTTAGCCATCAAGTACGTATTGTGCTTGCTGAAAAAGGTGTTAGCGTTGAGATTGAACATGTCGAGCCTGGTCATATGCCTCAAGACCTTATTGATCTTAACCCATATCAAAGTGTTCCAACGCTGGTGGATCGTGACCTGACTTTGTATGATCCAGATATCATTATGGAATACCTCGATGAGCGTTTTCCTCATCCACCGTTAATGCCTGTTTACCCAGTGGCTCGTGGTACTAGCCGTCAGCTGATGCATCGTATTCGCAGAGACTGGTACTCATTGATGGCTAAAATCGAGAAGGGTACAGCACAAGAAGCAGATGCAGCTCGTCGCCAATTAGCGGAAGAACTGATTGCAGTTTCACCTGTACTGGCTGAAATGCCATTCTTTATGAGTGATGAGTTCAGCTTAGTTGATTGCTATTTAGCACCGCTATTATGGCGCTTACCTGTTTTAGGTATCGAATTAAAGCCTGCAATCAGCAAACATTTACAGATGTACATGCAGCGTGTATTTGAGCGCGATGCATTTTTAGCATCATTAACTGAATTAGAGCGTGAAATGCGCCTGTCAGCACGAGGCTAAGTCGGATGATGGAAATGGCACCAATGACACCACGTCGCCCTTATCTGCTGCGCGCCCACTATGAGTGGTTGCTGGATAACGATATGACTCCGCATTTGGTGGTTGATGTCACTCTTCCCATGGTGAATGTTCCAATGGAATTTGCGCGTGATGGGCAAATTGTTTTAAATGTTGCCCCGCGTGCAGTGGGTAACTTTGAAATTACCAACGAAGAAGTGCGGTTTAATGCGCGATTCGGCGGTGTACCTCGTCAGGTATATGTTCCAATGGCGGCTATCATGGCGGTATATGCGCGTGAAAATGGCGCTGGAATGATGTTTGAACCTGAAGCGGCTTATGATGAGCACTTTGATGGAGAAGACAACAGCACTGATGAAGCACTGTCTGACAACATCGTATTGGTTCATGATGAAGCCACTCAAACAGAAGAACCTTCATCCCCAGACGATGAGCCACCAAGGCCACCGAAAGGTCGTCCAGCGTTACGGGTTGTGAAATAAGCACAAATCGTGGCAGCTAAGACTGATATAGTAAATGCTAAAAAGAGGAAGAAATTCCTCTTTTTTTATACTCGAAGAAAACTCATGATCCCTTCTGCGGCTCCACGCCCTTCGGCAATCGCTGTTACCACCAAATCAGAACCGTGTACTACATCTCCCCCTGCAAAAATTTTAGAGTGCGAAGTCTGGTAAGCATAATGATGATGACGAGGTGCCACTATTCTACCGCTCATATCGCGCTGTATGGCATGTGTGCTAATCCACGGCATATCGTTAGATTCAAAACCAAACGCAATAATGACCACATCGGCAGAATGTGTAATTTCTTCCGATTCTGTGGAATTCGATAATGTGCTAGCGAAATGGATACCGACAACTTGTCCCTCGACATCGGTGTTAATCCCAATGGGTTGTAAGTGAAAATGGAACTGTACGCCTTCTTCTTGAGCGTGTAAGACTTCTCGCGGTGTTGCATGCATTTCCGAAGCGCCTCGGCGGTAGATACAACTGACTTTGCTTGCGCCTTGGCGGATAGCGCTGCGGACACAATCCATCGCGGTATCTCCTGCGCCCAACACGATTACATTCTTATTTGCTAGTGATACGTAAGGGTATTGGGGATCGTCGGCGTAACCTAATAAGTGACGTGCATTACCCACTAAATAAGGAAGCGCTTGATAAACGCCTATGGCATCTTCGTTGAGGAGATTGCCTGAAACTGGATGATGGGTGCCGGTTCCAATAAAAATCGCATCAAACTCATTGAGTAACGTTTCTAACGGGATATGTTGTCCAATCTCAGTATTAAGTTTAAAGATAATCCCCATTTCTTCAAAAATCCGTCGTCGGTGCTGCATTATCTGCTTTTCTAACTTAAATGCGGGTATACCAAAAGTGAGTAACCCACCGATTTCAGGATGTTTATCAAATACTATTGCTTGAACGCCGTGACGAGCCAACACATCGGCACAGGAAAGACCCGCAGGGCCCGCGCCGATAATCGCGACTCGTTTACCTGTATCCCTAACATGAGAGAGGTCAGGCCGCCAACCTTGCTCAAATGCACTATCGGTAATATAGCGCTCCAAATGCCCAATCGTGACGGAACCAAAGGTTTCATTCAGGACACAAGCGGCTTCACATAATCGTTCCTGTGGGCAAATTCGACCGCAAATTTCAGGCAAGCTGTTGGTGTGATGACAAAGTTCTGCCGCTTCAAGAATTCGACCTTCTCCAGCCAGCTTTAACCAATTCGGGATAGGATTGTGGAGCGGGCATTTCCACTCACAATAGGGGCTGCCGCAAGACAAGCAACGCTGGGCTTGATGCTGAGCTTCAATGCCACTCATTGGCTGGTAAATTTCCACAAACTCAATTTTGCGGATCGTCAGCGCTTTTTTACGAGGTTCAAGACGGGGCGAACCCATATTTGAAGAGGACATAGGCACCTTTCCAGCCAAATTCTTTTACGAGAATGATATAAATTAAAGTTTACTTTGATAGCATTGATATAAATAGTGATTATCGTAATAAAGTTACTAATACACGGGTGAATATCCCATTGTGACCGACGATTTAATGAGCAGGATCGATATTTCGTATGAAACCCCATCCGAAACAGCCCTGTTTGATATATGATTCAGTGAGAATTTAACTAAGGGGTGGTTATGAAAGTACTTCGCGGTCTTGCACAATACTATGTTGACCTGATGATGAAGCTAGGCTTAGTGCGTTTCTCTTTGCTTCTCGCGTCAGCGTTAGTTGTGCTCGCCATGATAATGCAAATGGCGGTAGCGATTTTTCTTCGGGGGCAAGTCGATAGCCTCGATATGGTTGGCTCCATTTTCTTTGGCTTAATTATTACGCCATTAGCAGTTTATTTTCTTTCGGTGGTGGTAGAACAATTAGAAGAGTCTCGCCAGCGTTTAACGCGCATGGTTGATAAGCTCGAAGTGATGCGAAAGCGTGATGCGGAACTGAATACTCAGCTGCAAGGCAATATTGAGCAACTTAACTTAGAAATTTTAGAGCGTGAAAAAGCCGAAAGCGCCCATCTTGAGTTGTTAGAGCAACTCAAACAAGAAATGAAATACCGTGAACAGACTCAAATTGAGTTTGAACAGCAATCTGTTTTACTGCGTTCGTTCCTCGATGCTTCTCCTGATCTTGTCTATTATCGCAATGAAAACAATGAATTTTCTGGCTGTAACCGTGCGATGGAGCTGCTCACCGGTAAGAGTGAAAAACAGCTAGTCGGTTTAACACCATTGGATATTTATGATGAAGAAATTGCTGCCAAAGTGATGGAAACGGATGAAAAAGTTTTCAGACACAATGTGGCATTAACTTATGAACAGTGGTTAGTTTACCCTGATGGGCGAAAAGCCTGTTTTGAGCTGCGAAAAGTGCCATTTTATGACCGCGTAGGGAAACGTCACGGGCTAATGGGGTTTGGACGTGATATTACCGAGCGTAAGCGTTATCAGGAGGCGTTAGAGAACGCTAGTAGAGAGAAGACCACCTTTATCTCTACTATCAGCCATGAGCTTCGTACGCCGCTTAATGGCATTGTGGGGCTTAGCCGCATTTTACTGGATACTAAGCTTACCAAAGAACAATCAAGCTATTTAAAAACCATTCACGTCAGTGCCGTCACTTTAGGCAATATTTTTAATGATGTGATTGAAATGGACAAAATTGAGCGTCGCAAAGTCCAATTGGATAACCAACCTGTGACATTGCCTGAATTTGTGAACGATTTAGAAAACTTAAGCGGGCTACTGGTTCAGCCGAAAGGCTTGAAGTTTGTTATGGATGTCGCACACGGCTTACCTAAAACCATTCTGACGGATGGCACGCGTTTACGCCAAATTCTGTGGAACTTAATCGGTAATGCGGTGAAATTTACTCAGAAAGGTGAAGTTAAATTAAGCATTTGGCGTGAAGCGGATGACAAGCTGTTTTTCCAAGTCAAAGATAGTGGCATCGGTATTCCGAAAGATGAATTAGATAAAATCTTTGCTATGTATTATCAGGTCCGTGACTCCGCAGGTGGACGTCCTGCAACGGGAACGGGGATTGGGCTTTCTGTATCCCGTAGGTTAGCACAAAGTATGGGGGGCGATATTCGTGTGGAAAGCGATATTGGACATGGTTCAACATTTACTTTGTCGATTATAGCCCCTGAAGTTGAGGCTGAAATCGAAGAGCAGCAACAGCACGACGATGATTACCCATTACCAGCGCTCCATATCTTACTAGTGGAAGATATTGAACTAAACGTGGTTGTGGCGTGTTCTGTGCTGGAGAACCTTGGCAACACAGTTGATGTTGCAATGACAGGTAAAGACGCGCTAGAGATGTTTGCACCTGGGGAATATGACTTAGTTCTACTGGATATTCAACTTCCTGACATGACGGGGTTAGATATCTCTAAACAGCTTAAACAACAGTATGATAAGGATGATTTACCACCATTAATCGCCCTTACTGCGAATGTCCTCAAAGATAAGAAAGAGTACTTCGATGCGGGAATGGACGGTGTTCTGAGCAAACCATTATCGGTTCCTGCGCTCACTCAAGTGATTGAGCAATTCTGGGGCGAGAATGCATCTTCAAATGACAAGCATGAGGAGCAAGTGGATATGGCAGAAGTTGATGAGTCAATTTTAGATTGTGAAATGTTAGAGCAATACATTGAATTAGTTGGGCCAAAACTGATTTATGACGGCTTAGAGGTGTTTGAAAAAATGCTACCGGGCTATTTAGCGATTCTCGATTCCAATATGGTGGCTAAAGATCAGAAGGGAATTGTTGAGGAAGCTCACAAAATTAAAGGTGCCGCGGGTTCAGTTGGTCTGAAAAATTTACAGAAACTCGCTCAGCAAATCCAATCCCCTGAATTACCAGCATGGTGGGACAATGTGCAAGAGTGGGTTGATGAGTTAAAACAGGATTGGAAATCAGATATAGAAACATTAAGAAACTGGGTGGATGGTCGTACAAAAAAATAACCCCAACCTAAGTTGGGGTGCGCGAATACTGCGCCAACACCAGGGAAATCATTGATTCGCTTATAATTTTTATCTTAGGCGAATCATTAAAATGCATTTGTCACGACTCAGACGTTATCAAGATACCAAAATTTATCGAACCTGTTACAAGATTCATTAAAATCTGTGATGAAGATTGATGTTTGTCTGCTTTCGCTCTGGGGAGTAATTTACTACAAAAGGACGAAGATATGAAATCAATTGCGGTAATTTTAAGTGGCTGTGGTGTTTTTGATGGAAGCGAGATCCATGAATCAGTATTAACTATGCTTGCTTTAAGTAAAAATAATGCAGAAGTTCACTTTTATGCGCCAGATGATTATCAAGCTACTGTAATTAATCATGTTAATGGTGGATTAAAAACAGAAAAACGTAACCAAATGGAAGAGTCTGCACGTATTTCTCGTGGAAAAATAGCACCTTTGTCATCAGCAGATGCCTCTAAGCTAGATGCCCTTATAATTCCTGGTGGTTTTGGTGTGGCAAAAAATTTATGTGATTTTGCGGTGAAGGGAAGCGAATGTGAAATTAATAAACAACTATTAAGTTTAGTACAGGCAATGCACCAACAGAAAAAGCCGCTAGGGCTGATGTGTATTGCTCCTGTCATGCTACCGAAGATGTTAAATACATCAGTGAAATTGACGATTGGTAATGATACTGAAACGATTGCCCAAATTGAAAAGATGGGTGGACAGCATGTTGTTTGCACGGTTGATAACATTGTGGTTGATGAATATAACAAAGTTGTTACAACCCCTGCTTATATGCTGGCTCAATCCATTGCTGAGGCAAATATAGGTATCAATAAGCTGGTTGAGAAAGTATTAGAAATGGCGTAATTAACTCAATGCAAAAGTTTGTTTCTCGCTTGTGGTATTGGTTAAAGAAGATCACACTTTCATTACTTGCCCTCTGGCTAGTGTCTGTTGTGATCTTCAAATTTATACCTGTTCCCTTTTCTGCAGTGATGGTCGAAAGACAGCTTTCTGCATGGGTAAACTTTAATTTTTCTTATGTTTCTCATTCGACTTGGGTGAGTGAAAAACAGATTTCTCCCTATCTTTATCTCGCTGTCATTGCTTCTGAAGATCAAAATTTTCCTCATCATTGGGGATTTGATCTTGATGCAATTGAGCGAGCATATAAACATAATTCGAGTAATAAACAGACAGTTAGGGGGGCTTCAACAATCTCTCAACAAACAGTGAAAAACTTATGGTTATGGGATGGACGAAGCTGGATAAGAAAAGGCCTTGAAACAGCAATGACGCCAGTTATGGAGTTGATGTGGTCAAAAACTCGGATCATTACTGTTTATCTTAATATTGCGGAGTTTGGAGAAGGGGTTTTTGGTGTTGAAGAGGCCGCAAATAAATTCTTCAATAAGCCTGCTAGTAAGCTTTCCCGGCAGGAAGCTGCACTTTTAGCCGCTGTTTTACCTAATCCTCATCGATTTCATGTGAAAAATCCATCTTCATATGTTTTAAAAAGGCAAGCGTGGATACTTAATCAGATGAGCTTATTAGGAGATAGGAATTATCTGAAAAATAACGATATAGGTGAGGAATAAAAAAAAAGCCATGAATTTGACTTCATGGCTTGATGCTTTGTAACAATAGGTTACTAATTATAATCAATTGAGATAAGTAAATGCCGTCGTTACACGACGAACGCCATCCGTTTCACTCGCAATTTTTGCTGCTGCAGCACCTTCTTGCTGAGTGAGTACACCTAATAAGAAGACTTCACCATTCTCAGTGATGACTTTAACGCTGCCTGATTTCACTTCGTCACTGGCTAAAATCTTAGATTTTACTTTGGTGGTTAACCAAGTGTCTTTTGACGCGGTACCTAAATCAACGGGCTGACCTTGTCGAACCTCGTTATACACTTTTTCTGTACCATCAACGTTACTGGCGATTTGTTTGGCTTTATCTGCCCATGACATGTCGGGAGATTGTCCAGTTAACAAGACATTACCTTTATACGCCGTTGCAATAATACGGGCTTTGCTGGTGATATCTTTATCTTTGTTAAGTTGACCACTGACTCGGGCTTCTAATGTGCCATCATCAACTTGCTGACCAACAGAACGAGGGTCTGTAGCGCTTTTGGTAGCTACTGCGGCAGTACCCACAACGGCAGCACCAATACAACCTTGTAAAAGAACCGCGCTAAACACTATGGCAAAAATCGGAAGTAATCGCATTTTGTCTCCTTAGTCGTTCTGGTGAGGAAAGAGCGTGTTATCGATAAGGTCACACAAACAATTCACTGTGAGTAAGTGTACCTCTTGAATTCTGACACTATGCTGGGATGGAATACGAATTTCAACATCTTGTGGTCCTAAAAGACCTGCTAACTCGCCGCCATCATAGCCAGTGAGTGCGACAATGGTCATATCGCGCGTTACCGCGGCTTCTACGGCTTTAATGATGTCGGCACTGTTACCATGGGTTGAGATAGCCATTAATACATCGCCGTGCTGGCCTAGCGCTCGAACTTGTTTTGCGTAGATTTCAGTTGGCTGCTTGCTTCCTGAAATCGCGGTGAGCACGGTATTATCCGTATTTAGCGCAAGAGCAGGTAAACTTGGGCGCTCAGTTTCAAAACGGTGGATCATGCTTGCTGCAAAACGCTGTGCTGTTGCTGCGGATGCGCCATTGCCACAACACAAAATTTTATTACCATTAAGCAGTGACTGTACCATCATCATTGCAGCACGAGAAATTGCATCGGGCAGGGCTTCAGCTGCGGCAATTTGAGTTTGGATGCTTTCAGTAAAGCAAACTTTTATTCTATCTAGCACTTACTTATATTCCTGTTCACTAAGATTAAATGCGTTTTGAATCCACTGAAATTGCTTGCCGGTGATTGCACAGATATCAAAGCGGCAGGGTGTTGTTTCAAAACTTTCTTGTCGTTGAGCAAGCCAATATTGTGCGGTGGACAATATTTTTCTGCGTTTGTGCCAGTTTACTGATAAAAGTGCGTCTCCGTAATCACTATTCTTGCGAAAACGAACCTCTACGAATACCCAGCCTGATGTATCTCGCATGATCAAATCGATTTCTCCCGCACGATTTCGAACATTGCGTGCAACAAAAGCGAGCCCTTGCTGCTTTAAATAGGATAGCGCTTGGTTTTCGTAATATCGACCAGTCAACCATTTTAATGATTTTTTAACGGTTTTCATGACATCCTTGTCTGAAAAATAGGCAGCAATAAAGCGACCTCGTTTAATTTATTGCGCAGACGCTACTTGCCCTTGCTTAAATTGCAGCCATGGCAATTCACGATAAATAACACAGTTATCATGCACGCTTAATGTACCGGATGCACCGTTAACACGGAACTGATCACTGTGCTGCTGCAAGTTATCGTAGTTATTCGCCAGCGACCATGCATCAATACCCATCGCATACAGGCGGAACAGCGAATAATCATTATTCACTTTGCCTTGAGCTTGTTTACGTAGGTTGTTGTTTGCGCCAGCAAGTAATGGAACTTCGCTGAATTTCACACCTTCCATTTCGAAACGATAATCCGCATTTGAGTTCCCTTGGTTACTGCGCGAACTGGCATATAAAGCAGGGCGCTGACGGGAACTGATTGCCATATCGATCATCGGTTTGACGAGGGTTAATTCATCGCGTGTTGCCACGATATAAACCGCATCAACACCGCCACTGGTTGGAGCCATTCCTTGGGTATCGATACTGATTGGGGTACCCGTCATACGGATCCCTTGACCACGGTTGATCGACTCTTTTAAGGATGCAGTAGAACCAAATGTTTGCATCAGTGCAGTGCCACCGCCTTTTGCTTGCCACTCTTCGGCAAATGCTTTTGCGATGCGATCACCAAATGGGGATGCAGGCACTAATACTAACGGCATCTGTTTACCGTCTAATTTCATTTGGTTAGCGGCATTTTTCGCTTCATCTTCAGGGGATAAAGAGAAATAACATAAATTTGCACGTGGCTGTAATTGGTTAGCGTCTAATTCATTCAGTGCCAATACATTGACGGGCGCATTCATTTGAGCAATAGCTTGCACCTCTGATTTCAGTAGAGGTCCAACAATTAAGTTATACCCTTCAGAAGTGGCCTGAGCGACTAACTGAGGGATCGCTTTGCCTTGTGTATCAAAGACTTTAACGCTTTGGGTATTGGTTGGTGCTGCATCAATGCGCACCCTGGATGAAGCCACTTCGGAATTGGTATTTTCATTAACCGTTGCAGCCACTTCTTGGTAAATCTGGTCTAGCACATCATTACCCGAGCTTTGTGGCGCAGTTGGTGCTTCAGAAGCTTGAGATGCAGGGCCTGAAGGTAAACCTTTTTGTGCATCAAGGAAGCCTTGCATGATGGCTTGACCAAAGACTTGCCCCTGTCCGCTCATCGGTAAAAATAGCGCAATACGTGGGTTAGCACCGACTTTGGAGATGGTTCCTTGAACTAATGCGCTTGGCAGATTTTTGGCGCCCGGATTATGCGGATAGCGAGTTTTCCAGTCTTCGATGCCAGTACGGAGTGCCTCTGGGTCATCTTTGTTATTTTGGTAGATATCCAGAAGGTCGACCCAGCCCAGTAGAATATTTTCGTCAGCTTCGATTCCTTGAATCTGTTCTGGCTTCATCTGTGTTAACATCTGCCACAGAGAATCAATATTCGCCTGATGTTGTACAGGATCGGTTAGCAGAGGTTCTTGGCTGATAAAAGCACGCAGGACATCCATCGACGGTTTGCCTTGAGCGGTATCGATAACGGACTGGTAATGGCTGGCATCAGAAACGCTAGGCTGCTGGGTTGTTGTCGAGGTTGTCGATGATTCGATTTGGCACCCTGTTAATGCCAACGTGGACAACATCGCAGTGCAGATTAATCTTTTTTTCAAATGCAAAAAAATTGAAGGACGCATACTGTATCCAATGGTGTATTTTTCAATTGCTTAATTTTAAACCGGCTATTCGGATGAAACAATGAATCAACCTAATCAAGCAGTGGTTATGGCATCTACGCTGTACATCGTGCCAACCCCAATTGGTAACATGGGAGATATCACGCAACGCGCGTTAGATGTGCTTAAACATGTTGACCTAATTGCTGCGGAAGACACAAGGCACTCAGGCATTCTCTTACAGAATTTTGCCATCAATGCGCGCATGTTTGCGCTACATGATCATAACGAGCAGCAAAAAGCAGATCAATTAATTAGCAAGCTTCAACAAGGGGATAGTATCGCATTAGTCTCGGATGCAGGTACACCTTTAATTAATGATCCTGGCTATCACTTAGTCAATCGCTGCCGTGAGGCTGGCATTCGCGTTGTCCCATTACCGGGCGCTTGTGCAGCCATCACTGCCTTGTCAGCGGCGGGTTTACCTTCAGACCGTTTCTGTTATGAAGGGTTCTTACCCGCGAAAACCAAGGGACGCAAAGATGTTTTGCAATCCTTAGAGCAAGAGACTCGAACACTGATTTTCTATGAATCTACTCATCGCTTGTTAGACAGTTTAGCAGACATGGTAGAAGTGTGGGGACCTGAGCGTCGTGTGGTTTTAGCCCGTGAATTGACCAAAACCTGGGAATCGATTGAAGGGCGCCCAGTTGGTGAATTACTCGAATGGGTAAAAGAAGACGAAAATCGTCATCGCGGTGAAATGGTACTCATTGTGGAAGGGTATAAGCCACAAACGGATGAATCGGCGATTACGCCAGATGTTATTCGTACGTTGGGTTTACTGCAAAAAGAATTACCACCGAAAAAAGCGGCTGCGATCACCGCAGAAATTTATGGTCTGAAGAAAAATCAGTTATACAAATTGATGCTAGACCAACAAGACGGCGAGTGATTTTTGTTCAAGTGCCGTTTTTTTTGTCTAAGTATAGGTTTTGACGCAATTTGGCTGCCATTGAGTCTGTACAAGCTAGTGTAAAGTGCCTATAATTCGCCGCGGAGTTGGTCAGACAACCGCTGCTTTATCGTAGTCCCTTCGGGAGACGGGTAGAGGGGAGGAAAGTCCGGGCTCCATAGGGCAGGGTGCCAGATAACGTCTGGGAGGCGCGAGCCTACGACAAGTGCAACAGAGAGCAAACCGCCGATGGCCTGTTTACAGGATCAGGTAAGGGTGAAAGGGTGCGGTAAGAGCGCACCGCGCGACTGGCAACAGTTCGTGGCATGGTAAACTCCACCCGGAGCAAGACCAAATAGGGGTTCATATGGTGCGGCCCGCATTGAACTCGGGTAGGTTGCTGGAGCCAGTGCGCAAGTGCTGGCCTAGATGAATGGTTGTCCACGACAGAACCCGGCTTACCGACCAACTCCAATTTTTTCGTCATACTTCAAGTTGTGACTGCGTTGGCTTCATTCGCCAACCCTAGTCACATACTTGTGTATGCTCCTAGGGATTTCCTCATTTTGCCGCCTTGGCACACCTCGAATTATTTAGAAAAAATCTCGGCTTGAATTATATAAAGAAAACGACAAGTCAAATTATTTAGAAAAATCTCTATTTACTTATCTTCCTATCAACACGCCATATCCATCGCCAACATCGCAAGGCAGTGATGCAAATCAATACGAGCTCTGGGGACTTAAATACAATAATGGTATTTAAAATGCATGTTAAAGAGATAGGCGGACATGGCAAAGAAACCCTCAGTACGATACCCTCGCCGTCCTGGTACCATTGGCGGAAAACTCCCTTGGAATGATTGGCGCAACGCCTCGACATGGCGGAAAGTCGTGCAAATCACGCTTTTGGCGATCAACATTTATATAGGCATTACCTTCTATTACTGGGTGCGCTATTACGAAACGGGCGGTGCGACGTTGTATCTTCCTCGTCCGGGAGGCATCGAAGGCTGGCTGCCTATTGCGGGGTTAATGAACTTAAAATACACCATTGAAACAGGGGGATTACCTCCCATACATGCCGCAGCAATGTTTCTCTTGGCTTCCTTTATTATCATCAGTTTATTACTGAAAAAATCCTTTTGCTCATGGCTGTGCCCGATAGGCACAATATCGGAATATATCGGGAAAATAGGTCAGAAACTGTTTCGTTTTCAAATCAAAGTACCTAAATGGCTCGATATCCCCTTAAGAGGATTAAAATACCTACTCTTAGCTTTCTTCCTCTATATCTCGCTCTCCATGCCTGCGCAAATGATCCAATACTTTATGATGTCGCCTTATGGGATCATCATCGATGTGAAAATGCTGGATTTCTTTCGTTATATTAGTAGCGCCTCACTCATCACAGTTTCTGTTCTTGTCGTCGCTAGCCTGTTTATTCGTAATGCATGGTGTCGTTATCTTTGCCCTTATGGTGCATTACTAGGGATATTTTCGCTATTCTCGCCGGTTAAAATTCGCCGAAACGTAGAAAGCTGCATTGATTGCGGAAAATGTGCCAAAAATTGCCCATCACGCATTCCTGTTGACCAATTAATCAACGTCAGAACGGTAGAATGTACGGGGTGCATGACGTGCGTTGAATCTTGCCCAGTGGCATCAACATTGGCTTTCTCACTACAAACGCCGACTAAAAAACGCCAAATCCCTTTATCGGGAATGGTGATGGCCATTTTGACCCTAGGTATTTTATTCGCCACTATTGCGGTTGCGGCTTACCTAGGCGTTTGGGATAGCCCGGTTCCTGATAACTATTGGTTTCATATCATACCGAATGCCAGAGGAATAGGTCATTGATTCAAAAGGAAGAGTAAAAAATAGAGAATAAAAATAAAAAGTAAAATGCCCCACGGCACAAAAAGTGAGTGGGGCATTGGCTGCTTTGTCATGGTTATGGCGGTAAGTACTTTAACGTCTCGCTAATATTTATTTTCTTATGTGTAGCTTATTGCTACATCAATTTACCGCTTTTTTAACCATGTTTAGCAATTGGCGGACATCCTCTGGGCGGGTATCTCCAGTGGCTTGATCAATAATAGAACTGTAAATATGTGGGATGATTTTCTTCACACCAGCGTCGAGGGCGATTTGCAAAATCTCGGCGAAATTTTCTAAATCAATACCGCCCGTTGGCTCTAAAGAAAAATCAAACTTCGCGCAAGCTTCTGCGATAGCTTTATATTCCTCAATGTACTTCAAGCCCTGCATATTAAAGAACTTCACAGAATCTGCGCCCATATCTTTGAGCATCATAATGGCGGTTTCAATCGGCACGATACCATCAGGGGCTTGAGCGCTTAATGGGCCTGTTGAAATTTTCACCATGCCCACCGTACCCGTTGGGGAAATCAACGCATTCACAAACGTTTCATTCTGACCCAGTAGTGCGCGGCTAATCGGTGCGCCCGTAAACACTTGATTCACATGCTGAGGTTGAACTTCTTTCGAAATCAGAGACACCATGGTGGACTGCTTAGGGTCGCCGGCACCTAAACCGACAGACAGCGCATTATCCACTTCCTTGGCGTACACCTTCATATCCGCAATGGCACTTTCAAGGTCAGGATAATTTTTAGATAACACTCCAACCACCACAAAACTTTCCGCCGCGGCATAAATATCTTTTGCGTTTTGATGGCTCCCTGCTAGAACGTTCAGGCACACACGATCATGGTAAAAATTTGGTGACAACTTCATGTTAAATTCCTTCTACTAACGTACGAATTTGCTGCGAAATGACGTCAAGTTGCTCGGTGCTGACGCTGCGAATATCGGCTTCAACCTTTCCTTCATTGGCTTTGTACTCACGAAAATAAATCGCAGTATTGCCTTGCTTCAGCTCATCCATGATTTGGTAGGTGGTTTTGCCAATCGCTTTTTCATCGAAACTGATCTCGGCTCTGGCGATATCACGCCCAGCGGCATCCCAAACAATACGGGCTGAAATACCGGCTATCGTATTTAAATCTTTAAGGAATTTATCCATACGGCTGATCATTTCCGCCCCAGTTTCTTTGGTAGCGGTGAGGTACTGCTCGATAGCCAGTGTTAAGCCTAAAATACCTTCTTTACCAACTTTCATCGCACGACCAATACCTTGAGATTGGCGTTTTACCCATTCAACATACTGTTTTTTACCGACAACTAAGCCACTGGTTGGTCCTTCAATTGCTTTGGCGCCACTGTAAATCACAATGTCGCCACCCGCTTGGTAATAGGCAGTTAAATCTTCTTCCGCGGCCGCATCCACGATCAAGGGAAGCTGATGGGCATGAGCGACTTTGGCGGCTTCCGCCACGGTTAACATACTCTTTTGTACAGTATGGTGGGATTTGATATATAAAATGGCAGCGGTTTGCGGGGTGATTTTTGCCGCTAACTGCGCAGCGCTACATTCATTCGCAAAACCCGCTTCAATCACTTTACCGCCACCTAACGTGACCATGGTGTCCACGGGGGCGCCAAAGTTCACGTTATGCCCTTTTGGCAAAATAATTTCGCGAGGAACGGATTTGCTGGAGGAGTGCAAATTAAGCAGCAAATCCTCATCATCTTGCACAATCACCGCCGCCACCGCTTGAGCAATACCCGCAGAGGCGCAGGAAACCACAACCGCAGCTTCAACATTGAGCAGTTGAGCGATGTACTCCCCAGTTTTGTTCACTAAGTTTTTAATTTCAAAATAATGGTTCAGCCCATACGCTACGCGCTCGACGACTTCAGGTGTTGGGGTCGAAACGCCTAAAATAGTCATACGACCGGAGGCATTAATAACGTGTTTTAACTGATATTTTTCATAGATTGATTGCATGTTCAGATTCGCCTTGTGCAGGAATAATGTGCTTTCCACCAACGATGGCAGCAACAGGAACAAAACGATGGGTACCGATGCGATGCTCGCCGTCGGCATCCGTCAGCTCGGTTGCCTCTTCTTTGAGGTCAAATAGGGTGATGTCTGCATCAAAGCCCGGTTTTAAATAACCTTTAGCAGGAAGAGACAGTAAATCCGCGGCTTTCTCAGTGACACAGCGTAAAATTTGTTCGGCGCTAAAGCCCATACACAGGAATTTCGTCATCACGAATGCAAGGCTATAGACGGGACCATTCACTCGGTTACGGTGATAGATATCTGAGCTGATAATGTCTGGATAGGTGCCAATTCGCATGGCTTGCTCTGCGACTTTGAAGCTAAAGCTTTCACCGCCGTGACCCACATCGAGGATCACGCCACGGGCGAGGGCGCGGGCAATAGATGGTTTTAGGTATCCATCATCCCCTAAAATTTTATTTGGTTTGCCATTAAAACAGTGGGTAATGATGTCCCCACGGGTGAGTAAGTCGGCGACTTCATCAATATTGGGCGGATTATTTCCAATGTGCACCATTAATGGAAGATGGTGTTTTTTCTGCATTTCTTTGGCTTTAACCAAAGGCGCAATACCATTCTCGCCCACCACACTTTTGCTCATGCGCGCTTTCATGCCCACCACAAAGCCGGGATGGCGCTCAAGTGCAGCTTGGAAACTCGCATCGTCGATATTATCCATGTTGGACAGCTCATTCTGAGCAATAATGCCAATGCGTGAAATATTCAGCAGAGAGAAGACATTGGTTTTGGACTGAGTGGTGAGCCGATAAAACCTGTCAATATCATCAGCACCTACACTGCCCGCATCAACCAGTGAAGTGACACCACCAGCAGCACCAGCGAGATCAGGCTCATCGAAGTAAATTGGCGATTCGGTAAAACAGTGGGCGTGAGAATCAATCCATCCAGCGCTGACATACAGCTTTCCTTCAAGATCAATGATTTTTTCAGCTTGCTGATTGTGGGAAAGCTCAGGTCCCGCAGCTTGAATTTTTCCGTCTTTGATTAGGATATCGATAATTGAGCCATCGATACGCTTTCCTTGTTTGATGATTAGAGAATACATGATTACCTTCTTTATAGTCATACTCGTCATACTTCAAACCGCAGCGTTGTTGGCTGCTCTTCGCCCCCAAAGTAGGGGGCTTAGATATTTATTAAGCGGCGAGTGGGAAGAAATACCCAAACAACATTGCACCTAAGATAGCGCCCCCAGCGACGGGTTTTTGCCATACATAGAAAATCAGTGAACCAATCAGTGCGCCGATACCAATCGGAATAGACGCGGCCATTGCGGCAAGGATAATCAATGGACCCAAGAAACGGCCGGAGGTGTTACCAGCCCCCATCATCACGTCTGCGCCGAATGTGGAGTTCGCTTGTGCAATGGTAAACTTACGGGCGAACACGATAATTAAGCCGATAAGCACACCAAGGAATAAACCTGTGATCAGGGAGATCCAGAAGTTAGTGACTAAAATATCCCAGCCAGCGGCTAAAAATAGGGCGGGAACCCCTAAGCCAATACCGGTTTGTAGTGCGCCACCGATATCTAAAATCCCCACTAATGACCCTTCGATAATCCGCGCAAACAGGAAGCTTGCACCGAAGGCGGCGACCGCACCGTAAACCCCCGTATCTAGCCCTGCACATAACATGGCGACGAAAGCCACTTCGTTAAATGCGCCAAACCCGTACACGACATACATATGGGTACCCGCGAAGATCCCCGCTGATAGCAGCCCAACAAAGATAGGGAAAGACCATTCTGCGTACCAAAAGTCTTGTTTATTGATTTCAGTTGTCATGATTATTTCCCGCTCAGCAGTCCGTGGACATATTCAAGCCACAGTGGTTTGTCTAAGTTGAAAGAGGTGATCATCTTCAGGTCAAATTCGCGGAAGAAGCCACTGAGAACGAACAGCAGAATAACGGTGATCATCATGGTACGAGTGATGCGGTTCCAGCCATTGTCATCCACGCCTTTACCAATCAAGATCCCTAACACTAAACCTGGGATAGCGTTACCCATGATTAATTGTGCGCAACCACCAAATAAGGTTGCCCAGAAACCGGAACGACGACCAGCATCCATCGCGGCTAGCCAGAAAATGACGGGCATCACGGTGTTAACCAGTAAGTTAGCTGCCGGAACCAGCACGTTAATAGCGGTGGTTTGCAGCGCGGCTGGTACTGCGGACGCCGTGGTATTTAAGAAGGCGACCACCAATGCCCCGATAATGGCACAGGCAATCGCCATTTTTTTCGGGTTATGCAGGGTATCTGCCACACTGCGGTTTTTAGTTAATAGAGCAGCAGCACCCCAGTTAGGGATGATGCGGTGGTCAACGTCTTGGGTGAAGGCACCCGCAGCGACTGATGATGCCCATGCGTTGAAGAAGAATCCTAAGCCGAATGAGAAGTGTGATGCGGGGTCGCCCTCACAGGCGTTTAACTCACCAAGGGTACGGAATGCTCCCATACCTTGAACGGTTGGCGCGTGGAACATACGTGCTGCCCCTGCGCCTAAACCAAAGCCGCAGAGACCGCCGATAATGAGGGACATGCCCAATATTTCTAAGAAAGATGCAGTTTCACTCATGGAATTTACTCCAGACCTGATTGCTTTTATTGTTCTGTAAATGGAATTTCGTTGACAGAAAGTAAGGTAACATCCAGCGAAACGTCGAGAACAACTCGGAAATGTTCACGTTTGCGTGGCAAAAAGAGAAAGAGAAACTTTTCTGTCCGCGAATGAGAGTGAGCACTAACAACCTCAACATCCTTGGGTTCTATCCGCAGAATGATGTCGGTGCTGTTCTTAAGTACGGTTTTTTGAATCGAATTTAAGGCGTCAGCAATCGCTTTTTGCTTTGTGTCGCCTTGCCCTGTCACCCGTACAGTCGTTTCGATAGATTTTTTCATTAAGCGTTGCCGTATTTTTTATTAAAAGCTTTAACTAAGCGCTCGCCTAACTCTTCCTTGTCCATAAATCCGAAACCTAAAACATTGCAACCTTCAGCAATGGCGGTTTCTCCCTCTTCAATCGAACGCATCCCATAACGCGCTTTGTAGCCATATTTGGTTTGAGCTGTAATGGCGCCTGCACCACCGCTACCACAGAATGAAATGCCAAGATCAGCTTGTTCTTGGTTCATCACATCCCCCAGTTTCATGTCAGCAGCGACACCGGGAACAACAATGGCTTTTCCGCCAGCAGCTTCAACGCCCGCAGCCACTTTTTGCCCTTTACCTAAACGATCGCCGATAACAATAACTATCTGTTTCATAAAATATTCTCCAAAACTGAATGCTAAAAATTGAGTACTAAAAATAAGATGCTAAAAATTAATCATTAGAACGGGCAACTTCAAAGTGAACTGAGAGCAAATAAGTCTCTTCTGGTGCAAGCCCCGGCAAGGTATCGACGACGCGTTGCGCTAATGCAATGGAATGGCTCGAAATTTCATCGAACAAACTGATATCCACTTCCGGTAAGGCTTCACCGGTTTTGGCTCGAGCGACCATGGCACGTAGATGAGATTCCAGCATTTGTTGCTGTACATCCGTGGTGTAGCAACCCTCCAGTTTGAGCCAGTCAGTAATCACTGCTAGCAGTTCTTGTGTGACCTGATGGATATCAAGGTCGTCTTCTAACATTTTGAAAACCACAACTGATTCATTCATAACTGTTTAAAATCCAAGGTAATATTTCAAATCAAATCACTTTTTTCTTCATGGCTAATACCTTAATCGCTTCTTGGATAATTTTGCAGACAGGGAATTTCCAGTTCAAAGTGGAAATATTTTGGAAGTGTAACCGGAAGGATGGTGGTTAATTTTCGATCTAACAGGAAGCTAACTGGAAAAACTAACACATTACGAGGGGGGTTTTGGTGTATCAAATAACGAGTGAGTAATTAAAATCATTTAAATTCAAATCATTAAGATCGATTTTTTATAAGTGAAAATAGCTCTCAGGTTAATAAATAAAAGTGGAAATGAATTTGTGGAAATCTATATAGAGTGGAAATCTTCACTTCCACTTACGTTGGTTTACGCATGAAATGGACAATTTGGATTAAAAATCATTTGGTGGAGTTGTGGTTAGGATCACGTAAATAGTGGCCACCTCCCTTTTTCCACTGAGAAGTGGAAATGATGGGAAGTGGGGGGGGGATGGTGGTGGGAATTATTGATAACTATAAAATTCGCGCGAGACTATCTTTAGCAATTGCTTGGAATTCATTGAAATTTTTGACATTCACTAGGCGGCGGGTGGTTTTCTCTTTGACGAAGGTGACAAACAAATCATAAATCGCCATCGCTTCTTCATAGTCAGTTTTGCTGATTGCCAATAAGAAAATCACATAGGCGTTCTCTTTGGTCTCTTTGTTCCACTCGATGCCTTGCGGGGCAAGGATAGTGGTCACGATAGTTTTATTGGCAAGTAACCCTAAGGAGTGAGGAAGGGCGATCCCTTCACCCAGCAATGTCGAGACAATGGATTCACGCTCTTGCAATGACGGGTAAAAATCTGCGGTGACATAGCCTTCTAATTGCAGTTTCTGGCAGACGGTTTTAAACAGCGTCTCTTGGCTAATTTTTTCATTGATAATCATAAAGAAACGCTCATCGAAGAAGCGCTCAATAATATAGGGACGGGTCTGATCCACCATTGCTAAGCGACCCACTTGTTCGAGCTGGTAGGGGGTTGGGAAGGGCGCAATTTTAATAACTGGTTTATTTTTCTCAGAGATCCGTACGGTGGTGATCACAAAGTCTTCTGCGACTTCATCTAACGATTCATACTCTTGCAGTGTTAACCCGCGGCTAAATTTGAGCTGTGGAAATTCACGCATAATTTTGGATTCCACCACACGAAAGGTGGAGTTACCCGCATCCGTGACCACTAACACTTCCGTTTGGCGTGCGGAGCCTGCCCCATAATTTCGTTCAAGGCTAACCCCAATATGCACTGCTAAGTAACCCAGTTCATCTTCATTAATGGGATGTGGAAGTAGCTGCTTACTGGCGCTGGTTAAGGCGCTTAATGTGACATCATAGGCAAATGGATAATACTGTTTGATGTCTGAAAGCAGCGGGTTTGGGGTAGAAATATGGTATTGAAGGCGAGTCATTAAAGCAGAAAGATGGGTATTCAGATCTTTCTTTAGCTTTTCATCACTCCGCAAATCATAGTTATACAACTCGTTGATATAATTTAAGATATATTCAGATAACTCATTGTGATGATTATGCTTTTGTGTTGATGCGTGCTGATTGCTGATACGCTGCGCGATGATTTGATCGTGCAAAAAGCTCAATTCAGCTGAGGATAAATCATTACCCAGGAAGTAAATTAACCCTTTAGAAATTTCATCACAAGCTTGAGTAATGACTTCTTCTAACTCTTCGTTATTGACGCTGGCAGTGAGTTCATGACCGCGGGTAATACGCAAAATGGTGACGGCGCAGTTAAATACAAGATAAAGATGACCTTCATTGCTGATACGAATATCAAAGCGATTCAAGCTGTTATGAACTACTTTATCGATGTAGGTTAAATCGAGATTATCCAGACTTTCCGGGGTAAATGTGGCGAGATCGGGGGTGATTTGCTCACTAAATTGCCGCCAGAGTGCTTCGGTCATACAAGCACGAATAGCCCACTCACTGCCATTTAAGCGGATCCCTTGATGAGGAATGCTCTCCAGTTGAACTTGATAGCGATGAAGATGCTCCCGAACGGCTCCCATATCTTGCTGAATGGTACTGCGGCTAACAAACCACTCTTCGGCAATATCATCGAGCTTGACGGGCAGGGATAACATCAAGAGTTTGAGCAATAGGGCATCAATACGCTCTTTGCTGGTGCGTGGAATCTGGTTATTTTTGTCATTAAGCTTAGTAAATGCAGAAAAAATTTCATCATTTTCGATTTTTAATCGATATCCACGCCCGCGCTCATACACAATATGAGCACTATGATCTTTAATTAATTCATTGATTTCATTGATGTCTGAACGAATAGTACGGGTGGAAACGGAAAACTGTTTCGCTAATTCATCTTGAGGGACAACCTCATTGAGGATCCGAGAGAAAATTTGATTGTGTCGCTGCAAAATGAATAAAGCCACAAGAACCCCTTTAAAATCAAAAAAATAAAGTTCGGAGTTAAAAACTGATGGTTTTTTAACTGTCTTATGGCTGGACTCTATCACAGTGATATCGGGATAGCGGAAATATAAATGATGAAATTTGCGAATCTATTCGCAAATTTTGCGCAATTTATGGAGTAAATTCACTTTTTCCGCCTCCTGAATAGGATTACAACGATTCGCCTAAATCAATTAATAAACCTCTAAATGCTCGGTAGCTGGTGAGCGTTAGGGAATTTTCATCTTGGATAAATAAGCCGTCGTTACAGCTCATTGATAAAGATTGCGATTCTTTCCCGCTAACCTGTAATCCACCGTGAATGGATTGCAGATAGGCATTTTTACCTCGTAATGCGAGGGTTTTCGATTCATTAGGCTCAAGATAAATCTGGCTTATCCAAATTTTTTGGCGAAGTTGTAGGCTATCATCGTCCCCATCAGGTGATGCGATAAGCTTGTTATCTTTCTCCGCTAATGCCAACTTTTGGGGCGGCATAGATTCCTGTTGTGGGCACGCATTTAGCCACAGCTGGAGCCGTGTTAATGGCGTTGTCTCACTGGTATTGTGTTCACTGTAACTCAGGTCAGGGCGAGGCGAAAAGCTGACGCATTCCCCTGCTTTTGCACTGACGGTATTACCTAAATTATCGCGGTATTCAGCTTGACCTTGCAGGATGATGTTCACAATATCAACATGAGGATAAACTCTTGGTTGAAAAGCATTATCTGGCGCAAGCACTTCCTGATTGAGCACTTTTAGGGTTTTAAAACCCATTAGGTCTGGATCAAAATAGTGACCAAACGAAAAAGTATAGCGTGCTTGTAACCAACCGTAGTCTGCTTTCCCACAATGGTTAACTGATCTTAATTTCATCATAATGGTTAACCCTCACTCAAAATATATAGCTAGTAATATATTGTTATAATAAATATCTGGACGTTGAATTGTTAGCCAGTTAATCTGTTTCCATCATTCAAATTTCCTGAAAGAGATACATCATGAGCAAAGAGAGAGCATTAACACTTGAGTCGTTAAGGGTGATGGATGCAATCGATAGGCGTGGCAGCTTTGCGGCAGCGGCGGAAGAGCTAGGTCGCGTTCCTTCGGCATTGAGCTATACCATGCAGAAGTTAGAAGAAGAACTTGATGTTATTTTGTTTGACCGTTCAGGACATCGAACCAAGTTTACCAATGTAGGGCGCATGCTGTTAGAGCGTGGGCGCGTATTGCTTGAAGCCGCAGATAAACTCACATCGGATGCGGAGGCGCTAGCTAAAGGTTGGGAAACTCATCTGACTATTGTGTGTGAAGCGCTGGTTCCGGCTGAGTCTTTATTCCCGCTGGTGGACAAACTGGCTGAGAAATCCGACACCCAGCTCTCTTTAATTACTGAGGTGCTAGCAGGGGCATGGGAGCGACTTGAATCAGGACGTGCGGATATTGTTATCGCACCAGATATGCATTTCCGTTCATCCTCTGAAATTAACTCCAAAGTGCTGTATACCTTGAACCATATTTATGTGGCAAGCCCGAACCATCCTATTCACCAAGAACCAGAACCGCTTTCTGAAACCACGCGAGTGAAATACCGAGGTATTGCGGTGGCAGATACCGCCCGTGAGCGCCCAGTGATCACCGTGCAACTGCTGGATAAACAACAAAGATTGACGGTATCGAGCATCGAAGATAAGCGCAAAGCACTAATTGCAGGGCTCGGGGTGGCGACAATGCCATACCCGCTGGTGGAGCAAGATATTAAGGAAGGGCGCCTGCAAGTGGTGGGGGCGGAGTTTAGCCATGAGTCGAATATGATTATGGCGTGGCGACGGGACAGCATGGGGGAGGCGAAGTCGTGGTGCTTGCGCGAAATCCCTAAGCTGTTTAGATCTTGATCTCGTCATACTTCAAGCTGTAGCTGTGTTGGCTTCATAAAGTTACCCTAGTCACATACTTGTGTATGCTCC